>CAYJQA010000016.1:18063-21936 GCA_964372065.1 uncultured Litorilinea sp. | reverse complement strand
GAATGACAATGCTCATGCAGGCACTAACTTAGCGCGCCGCAACCGCCTGTTGGCGTTGGTACGCTTCGATCACGTCGATGATGAAGCGAATGTCGTCGCGCGCCGATTCCACCGGCGTGCGGCAAGTCGCGCCGGCGGCGATGCAGGCGTGGAAGTGGCGCATCTCGCGCACGAACGCGCTTTCCCAGTCGATGGCCGGCTCCTTGCGATAGGTCACGCCGCCGGTATCGATCCCCTGCACCGTCACGGTGGAGAGGATGCCGCGCGAAAAGCCGGTGGGATAGGTCACGATCACGCGCTTGCGGTCGCCGTAAACCTCCAACGTCTCCCTAAAGTCCCACAACTCCGGTAGGTCAATCCAACTCGCCACACAGCGCGCGCCGTTGGGATATTCCAGCGTCATACTGAAGGCGCGGCCCTCGAACCAAATCTCGGTGGAGACGATGCGCTTGGGCAGCCCCAGCATGGTCCGCATACCGTAGAGGTCGTGGATCATGCTGCCCGACAGCAGGTGAAAGGCCATGGTCACCGCGGCGGGCGTGTCGCCGATGGCTTCGCGGCGGGCCGCGGTGCGCGCCGTTTGCAGCGCGGCTGAGGCTTCAGCGGGAATGTCGTCGAACTTACGCACGTCGAACTGGCGGACGTGCAGGTCGTTGTTGGGGTGCAGGTGATTGACCTGGATAAAGCGGATGGCATCCATCTGCTGTACTTCGGCCAGGGCGTACTCATAGGCCGGGTCAAAGACCTTCATGTAGCCGACCTGGCCCACGGTCCCGGCGCGCTGATGGGCGGCGATGATGCGGTCGGCCTCCTGCACCGAATAGCACATGGGCTTTTCGATAAACACGTGCTTGCCCGCGTCGAAGGCGTCCACCGCGATTTGCGTTTTGGGGTCGCTCTGGCAGAGCAGCACCGCGTCGACCGTGCCGGAAGCCAGCAGTTCCCGATGGTCGGTGAAGGCGTGGGGCACGTGGAACTTGGCCGCCACATAGTCCGCGGCCCCACGCGAAACATCGCACACGGCGGTCACGGTGAACAGGTCCGGCAGGTCCACTAGATTAGGTAGATGATGGACTTGAGCGATCGCGCCGCAGCCGATCACCCCCATGCGAACAGGCGTCATGTCTAGGTTCCTCTATTCTGGGTCTTGGCCGGCCCGCGGGGCCGTTTCGTTCCATAGGGTGTCAAACGCATAGAGCGCCTTGTGCAGCGCATAGACCGCGTCCCACATGGCGTTGCGTGCGGCGATGGCGGCGTCGTTGTCGCCGGCGTCCAGTGCAGCCAGCAACACATCGGCCTGCCTGGTCTGGGCGGTCAGGTTCGCCTGCGCCTTGTGCAGCAGTTCCGCGGCCAAGACCTGTTGCTCCGCCAGCAAGTCGGCCAGGGGGATGCTCATGTCCTGGTCGACGTGGTAGTTGGCGCTGGGCGCAAAGCGCGGCGGCATCTTGGCGTCGGTTTCCGTGCGCCCGGTGTGGGTCGGCTGCACGTGCGGCGTCACCGATAAGAACATGATGGTAGGCTTGTCCGGCAGCAGATTGCGGACCTGGTGAATCTCGTCCACCAACGCCACGCACATCTGGCCCGGCCCCACCACTTTCCTGGTCCCGTTGATGTCGAACTCGGCCAGGCCCTCCAGGATCAGAAAGATCTCGTGGCCCAGGTCGTGGCTGTGCCGGCGATCCACCTGACCCGGCTGCATGTGATAGAGGCGCGCCCGAATCTCAGGCGTGATCAGCACGTTCCGGTTGACTGTGCGATAGTCATAGACTTCAAATGTCATAGACGGTATTTGCTCCTTAGCCGAGCCGCTTCTTGAGTTTTGGATCGAGGAAATCGCGCAGGGCGTCGCCCAGCAGGTTGGCCGCCATGATGGCGACGGTGATCGCCAGACCCGGATAGACCACCAACCACCAGGGCGGTTTGAAGGACGCCGCCAAGACGCCGCCCAACATATTCCCCCAACTGGGGGCAGGCGGCGGAATACCCAAGCCGAGAAAGCTGAGCGCCGATTCGGCGAAGATGGCCGCGCCCAGGTGCAGCGTCGCCACCACCAGCAGCGGCGCGAGACATTGGGGCGCGACATGGCGAAACATGATGCGTCCCGTAGAGCCGCCGATCATGCGGGCGGCGTCCACATAGGCGGTCTGCTTGATGGAGAGCACCACCGCGCGCGTGATGCGCGTGGAGTTGGGGATGCGCGTCACGGCGATCGCGATGATCACGGTGGTCAGCCCTGCGCCCAACCCGGCCAAGAGCAACAGGGCCAGGATCAGCGCCGGGAAGGACATGAGCACATCCACGACGCGTTGGCTGATCAGGTCGAAGCGACCGCCCAGATAGCCGCTGACGATGCCCCAGGTAAAGCCGAGCAGGTCGCCCACCATCACCGAGACGAAGCCGACGATCAGGGTGATGCGCGAGCCGTAGATGATGCGACTGAGCGTGTCGCGCCCCAGGTCGTCCGCGCCCAGCCAGTGCGCCGCTGACGGCCCACTGCGGATGGCGCTGTAGTCGGCCTCCAGCGGGTTATAGGGGGCAAGCAGCGGCGCGGCCAGCGCCACGCCGATGAGCGCCAGCCAGATCAGCGCCGACACCGCGCCGATGGGCGATGACTGGGCAAAGTGCAGCACGCCCATACCGGCGCGTTGCAGCAGCCCTGCTTCCGCAGGCCGGATCGCCGTCCGCGTTTGGCCCTGGCGTTGGGCCAAAGCCGTTCCAAGTTCCCCCATAGCTACCCCTTATGCAAACCTTAAGCCGTCACCTTGTCATTCCGAGCCGCTTGCGGCGAGGAATCTCTCTGGCCCAGTTACGCCGACCAGAGAGATTCCACACTCGGGTGCCCTTTGGGCGCGGAATGACGGCGTGGCAAGTTAGCTTACTCAAACCGGATGCGCGGGTCGAAGTAGCCGTAGCTCAGGTCGACCAACAGGTTGATGACGGCGAAGATCACGCCGTAGAGCAGGACCAAGTTCTGAATCATCATCCAGTCGCGCTCGGTCAGGGCCTGCACCAGCAGCGTCCCCAGCCCCGGCACGCCGAACGCTCGCTCCACGGAGACCGCGCCGCCCAGCAGCCCGCCCAGGGCCAGCCCCGATGTGGTAATCACCGGCAGCATGGCGTTCTTAAAGACGTGCCGCCACATGAGCAGCTTGGCGTCTAGTCCTTTGGCGCGCGCCGTGCGGATGTAGTCTTCGTAGAGCACCTCCAGCGCCGACGAACGCGCCATGCGCGCCGTCGAGGCGGACAGCCCCAGCCCCAACGCCAGCGCCGGCAGTGAGGTCATGGATAGGTTCTTGAGGGGGTCTTCCCAGAACTGCACGATGGTCAGCGGCGGTCGCCAACTGAAGATCAGCACTGTTGCCAGGATGATCAACAGGCCGATCCAGAAGCTTGGCACGGCAATGAAGACGGTCATGCCGATGCGCGCGGCGTGGTCGAAGGGTGTGTTGCGCCAGACGGCGCTGAGCATGCCCAACGGCACGCCGATCAGCCAAGAAAAGACCACGGCCATGATGGCGATCTGGGCCGTGATCGGCCCGCGGCGCAAGATCAGGTCGCGGATTGGCTCTTTGGTCCAAAACGAAGTGCCCATGTCGCCGCGCAGCACCTGCGCCATCCAGTCCAGATACTGCACGACATAGGGCTTGTCCAGGCCGAGACTGGCCCGCACCCGCAGAATCTCCTCCTCGGAGAGCACATAGACGCCCGTGCTTTCGGTGACAATCATGGCGAGCGGATCACCGGGCAAGACGCGCATGGCGAGGAAGATAAGGATCGTGATCCCGATCAGCGTCGGAATCATAATCCCCAGCCGCTGTAGCACATACCGATGCATAGCCCCTCCTGAAGTCGCGTGGCGGGGGGGGGGCGGGG
>CAYJQA010000016.1:0-18053 GCA_964372065.1 uncultured Litorilinea sp. | reverse complement strand
CGTCGAGCCAGGCCGTCTCCAACCGGCCCCATTCGGCGAAGGCGCGGTTGCCCAGGTCGAGGCCTTGGACACGCGTGCGCCACATGGGCAAGTGATAGGTGTAGCCCACCAAGAACCAGGGCGGGTCCTGGTCCAACAAGTTTAGCGCCTGATTGATCAGGTCTTGGCGTGTTGCGGGGTCGATCTCCACGTCGATTTGGTCCAGGAGCACGTCAAAGTCCGGGTTGCTATAGCCGCCCCAGTTCTGCGAGCCGCCCGTGCGCCACCACAGATTGGCGCGGGGCGAGATATCGGAGATGCCGTGGCCCGGCGTGTCGATGACCAGTTGAAAGTTGCCCTTTTGCTCCTCTTCGACCAGCAGCGACCGTTCGATGATCTTGATGGTCGCCTGGATGTTCAGGTCGCGCAGCAGCATGTCCTGCACCGCCGGGGCCAACAACTCCGCCTGGGGACCGGACGCGGCCAGGATTTCCACGCCGGTGATGCCGTCGGCAAAGCCCGCCTCGGCCAACAGCGTCTTGGCGGCGGCGACGTCCTCGGTCTTGTCGGCGCGATAGCCGGGCAGGGTCGCCAGCGTCTCGGGCGGGGTGGCGTAGGGGTCGCCGTAGGGAATCCAGCGCGTCAGGTTGATCTGCTCTTGCGTGCCAAAGGCGGCGATCAGGTTTTGGCGGCTGACGGCCAACTGCACGGCGCGGCGGATGCGCACGTCGTCAAACGGGGCCTTCTGCGCGTTCATCAACACCCAATAAGCGGCGAAGTTGGGCAGCTTGGCGACGCCCACCTGGTCGCTGCGGCTTTCGCCTTCAGTCCATGTCTCCACGGAGACATTCCAGGAGACATCGGCCTGGTCGGTGAGGAGGGCCGTGCCGCGATCCGACCACGCCGCGACGTGCAGCAGCTCCAGCCCATCCAGGTAGGGCAGTTCGCTGTCCCAATACTCCGGGTTGCGCTCCAGCGTCCACTTCTCGGCGGTGGCATAGTTGACATACTTGAAGGCGCCGGTGCCCGGGGCGATCACTTCGCGCAGGTCATAGTTGTTCTCTTCCAGCGACTTCTTGGAGTAGATCACCATGTTGGTGTTGGCGAGAATATCCAGGAAGTAGGCACGCGGTTGGCTCAAGGTCATCGTGACGGTCGCGCCGTCGACGGCCTCCACGCTCACCACCATGCTCAGTTCGCCCTTGAGCGGGCTGATGATGTTGTCCGGCGGATTCATGATCCGGTCAAAGGTGGCAACCACGTCGTCGGCCGTGAAGGGCGCGCCGTCATGGAACTTGACGCCTTCGCGTAGGGTGAAGGTGTAGGTCAGCCCGTCATCGCTGATAGCCCAACTGGCGGCTAGGTCGGGCACGATGGTGCGGAGACCGTCCAGCAAGTTGCGCCGTACCAGGTTGTTGTAGAGATGGGCCAAGACATGGGGGGCGCCGCCTTGGTGGACGTCATAGCTGGCGGTCGTCACGCCAAAGGCCGTGCGTAACACGCCGCCGCGCTTGGGGCTGCCGCCGGGACGCAACAGACCGCCTTCGGCGCTGGCTGCTTGCGCGGGTGCAGCAGGCGCGGCCGCGCCCCCACCTTCCGCCGGTGCGGGGGCCGCAGTGGCGCAGGCCGCCAGGATCAGCGCGCCTGCGCTGAGACCGGCCCCCTGCAGAAACGTGCGTCGTGAGATCAGGCGTGACCGTCGCCGGTCGTCATGTGCTTGTGGGGATGCCACGGTTCTTTCTCCTTTGGTTGCTCGCATTGATTAGGCACTGTGTGGATGGAAAAACGAGGGTACACCAAGTGGGCAGATCGGGTGACGCGGCCCGCACGCCTGGGCCAGCCGCGGGTGTGCGCGATCGCTACGCTGGTCAGACCGAACGCAGCCGAACGAAACACCCGCCCGCATGGGCTGGGTCTAGCTTAACGCAAGGGTTCGTCACAGGACGGTTGTCAAAACGAGCCAAGCCGGCGTTGGGAAGAGGCAACCGAGGCTGCCATTGGGAGCTACGCGGGCCGGGCCGCCACGGATGCAACCTGCCATCTTTGCGGCAAGCGCAAGTATAGCGCGGGGCGAAACCCGGTGTCAATCGCAGAAAATGGAGGCGGGACACCCGCCATCGCCAGGCTTCGGCGGCCTGGTGCGCCGGGATTGCAGATCCCACGGCAACTCCACATACTCCACAAACGGATGACGATGTCTTATACTATATGGTATACAACATCGTTCTTGGTTGATTGGGATGAAAGGAGTCGCACATGGCGCGTTACGCGTTGAACCTGCCTGCTCAGCTTAAGCAAGACGCAGAAAACTGGGCGGCGCGGCAAGGGGTATCGCTCAATCAATTTATCCAGTGGGCTGTCGCCGAAAAAGTTGGCGCGCTCAGTCAGCAGTTGGATGACCCACAGTTTCGGCAGATCACCTATCGGCGTGGGGTGGGCGGCGTCCCCCAGCCTGTGATTCGAGAAACCGGCATACGGGTGCAGACTGTGGTCATTGCCCTCCAAGCATGGCGCATGACACCCGCCCAAGTCGTCGAGGAGTATGGGCTAACGCCGGCGCAGGTTGAGGAAGCCCGCGCCTTTTATGCCGCACACCGGCAGGAGATTGACCTGAGCATCAGCGCCGAAGTGGCGCTGGAGCCGACCCGTGCCTAGACCGCGATTGCATCTTGACGCCGATACGTCCATTCGGGCATTGGCCGTGGCGCTGCAGGCGCGCGGTCACGATGTAACCCGTACGCCAACCCTGTGGATGCCGTTGGATAGTGAGGATGAAGCCCAACTGCTCGGTGCTACTGCGCACGGGCGGATCATCTTTACCTTCAACATTCGCGATTTCTTGGCGCTTGCCGGTCGCTATCCTCAGCACGCCGGAATCGTACTCGCCGCCCAACCGAGTTGGACCTTAGCCACACTGATCGGTGCGCTTGACCGTATGTTGACCACTACCCTTGCCGAAGAGTGGATCGGACAGGTGCGTTGGCTCAATCAGTGGCGCGGCTAGACGCTCGCCAGCGGGCGCAAGCCCGCCTCGATCTGGCGGCGGTGCGGCTCCAGGAAGGGCGGCAGCGCCAGCTTCTCGCCCAGATGTGCGGCGTCTTCGTCGGTGGCAAAGCCGGGGCCGTCGGTGGCGATCTCAAAGAGGATGCCGTTTGGCTCGCGGAAGTAGAGCGAACGGAAATAGAAACGGTCCACCAAGTCCGAGGTCATGATCCCCGCGCCGCGAATGCGCGTCAACCAGGCCCCTTGCTCGGCGGCATTGGGCGTGCGAAAGGCCACATGATGGACGCCGCCCGCGCCGAGTTGGACGCGCGGCAAGTCGGGCCGTTCTTCCACGTGTACCTCGGTCCCCGGCCCGCCCGCGGCCATGACAAAGACCGTCACGGTGTGACCGTTGCGCGCATACTGGCGGTCTTGGCGCATGTCCAGGACCGCGGTCAACACCTCGGCGGTCGGGGCGAGCCGCCGCACGGTCAGCGTCACGCCGTCTAGCCCGCGGATGAAGTGTTCGGCGGGGACGGGGCTGCGGTCCCACGGGACGCCGCCCGCCGCGCCGCCGTCGTCCACCAGTTGTAGCCGCTGGCCTTCGGGGTCGGTGAAGGCCAGCGTCAAGCGCCCACCCCGTTCCGTCACGCCCTCATGCAGCACACCGGCGTTCTCTAGATGGCGCGCCCACCATTCCAGCGCCGCCGGGCCGGGGACGCGCAGCGCAATCCCGCCGATATCGCCCGCGCCGGGGACGTGCGCGCTCATGCGCGACCAGTCGAAGAAGGTGACTTCGGTGCCGGCGTTGCCCACCTGGTCGCCATAGAACAGGTGATAGGCCGCGACGTCATCCTGGTTGACCGTCTTCTTGACCAGCCGCAGACCCAACACGCGCGTATAAAAGGCCAGATTGCCCGGCGCATTGGCCGTGACCGCCGTGACATGATGCAGACCACCCAGTTCCATCGCATTGCTCCTTTGTCGGATGCCGCCGAAATCAACGTGGGCCTATTGTATGCCAATCGGCACGACGGTATCGCACGCCTGCTTCCCGTTCGGGCCGGGCATTACGGGCAAACACCGGTGCGGCTCATACGTTGGCGCGCCAGCCGCCCCCGGTTCTTGACGCAGCGCCCGCTGCCGTAGACAATCGACAAGATGACATCGCCATTTCGCTTCGAGTTGCACAAGACATCCGGGGCGGCGCGCCTGAGCACCTTTACCACGCCGCACGGACCCATCCAGATGCCCGCGTTTGCGCCGGTGGGGACGCAGGCCAACGTCAAGACGCTGGAGCCGCGCGACCTCGACGAGTTGGGCTGCGACCTGATCCTCGCCAACACCTATCATCTCTATCTGCGGCCCGGTCACGAACTGATCGAGCGGCTGGGCGGGCTGCACAAGTTTATGGCGTGGGATGGGCCGATCCTCACCGATTCGGGCGGCTACCAGGTCTTTAGCCTGGCGCATCAGCGCCAACTGGACGACGACGGCGTCACCTTCCGCAGCCACATCGACGGCAGCCGCCACCGCTTTACGCCCGAACGCGTGATGGAGATCGAGCAGGCGCTCGGCCCCGATATCGCGATGGTGCTGGACGAATGTCCCGACCCCCTGAGCTACGACTATAACGTGGCCGCGCTGGCGCGCACCCATCGCTGGGCCGAACGCTGCAAGCTCAGTCACACCCGGCCCGACCAAGCCCTCTTTGGCATCGTCCAGGGCGGCGTCTTTCCCGACTTGCGCCAGGCGAGCGCCGCGTTCTTGAGCGGGCTGGACTTTCCCGGCTATGCCATCGGCGGGCTGGCCGTGGGCGAAACCAAAGAGCAGATGTACGCAACGTTGGACGCAACGTGCCCGGCCGTGCCCGCCGACAAGCCGCGCTATCTCATGGGCGTGGGCGCGCCGGAGGACATCATCGAGGCGGTCATGCGCGGGATTGATCTGTTCGACTGCGTGCTGCCGACACGCGTGGCGCGCAACGCTGCGCTGTTGACGCCGGACGGACGCATCAATCTACGCAACGCGCAATATGCCGAAGACCCGCGGCCGGTGCAGGAGGATTGCACGTGCTACACCTGCCGCACCTTTAGCCGGGCGTATTTGCGCCATCTTTACAAGGCGGGCGAGATCAGCGCGCTGCGGTGGGGCACGATTCACAACGTCCATTTCCTGATGGAGCTCATGCGCCGCATCCGCGCGGCCATCGCCGCCGACAAGCTGGACGACTTGCGCGCCGAATTTCTGGAACGTTACCGCATCAGCAATCAGACCGTGCGTCACGACCAACGCCAACGCCGCCGCGCCGGTTTGCTCAATCAAGTCGCCCAGTGATGGTCATCTTCAGCGGCAACCGCTGTGTGATCCCGCCTAGCCGCCTCGACAAGGAGACATCGTCATGCCCGATCTGATCCAAGCCATTATCCTGGGCGTTGTCCAGGGCGTGACCGAGTTCATCCCCATCAGCAGCGATGGTCACCTGGTCATCGTCCCGTGGCTGCTGCACTTGGACCAGCCGTCGTTGCTCTTCGACACCGTAGCGCACTGGGGCACGCTGCTCGCGATCCTCCTCGTCTTCTGGCGTGACCTGTGGGCAATTGCGGTCGCCACGCTGACCAGCCTGGCGCGCCGTTCGCTCGCCGACCCCAACGCGCGGCTAGGTTGGTACATCGTCGTGGGCAGCATCCCGGTCGCGCTGGCAGGTCTGCTGCTCAAAGATTTCATTGAGGGCATGTACGCCAGCCCGCTCATTGCGGGGGGATTTCTGTTGGTCAACGCGGCGGTGCTGGCAGGCGGCGAACTGCTGGCGCAGCAGCGCATCCCCACCGACACGATTACCACCATGACCTGGCGCCAGGCCATCACCATCGGCCTGGCCCAGATCATCGCGTTGGCGCCGGGACTCAGCCGTAGCGGCAGTACCATCGCCGCGGGGCTGGGGACAGGTCTGCGCCGCGCCGACGCCGCGCGCTTTAGCTTTCTACTGGGCACGCCGGCCTTCTTAGGCGCGGGGCTGCTGCAGATGGGCGACACGTTGGCGAGCGACCCGGCGACGGTTGCGGCGCAAGCGCCCATGCTGGTCGTGGGCTTTATAGTCGCCGCGATCGTGGGCTTCGTCGCGATCCAGGCCCTGTTGGCCTATGTGCGCCACCACAGCCTCTACCTTTTCGCCGGCTACTGCGTTGTGGTAGGCCTATTGGTGATTGGCCTAGCCCTGTTTGGCTATTAGGAAATGACCGTGTTACGCCGGTTATGGTGGGTCGTGCTGGCCCTGAGCTTGTGGGTTGTGGGAGGGTGCGCCGGCGCGGCCGTGGCGACCCCGCGGCCCACGGTCATCACCATCGCGGGCGCGACCGCGTTGCAACCGGCGCTGCAAGACCTGACCGCCGCGTTTACGCGCCTACACCCGACCGTCCTGTTCACGCTGCGCGGGGGCGGCAGCACCCTGGGCGAGCAGCAAGTCCTGGAGGGGCGGGTGAGCCTGGGCGCGAGCAGCCTCTTTCCGCCCGCGCCCGACGCGCCCACGGCCCGCCTGGTGCGCACGCCTGTAGGTGTGGACGGGGTGGCGATTGTGGTGCATCGCAGCAATCCGGTCGCCGCGCTCAGCCTGGACCAGGTGCAGCAGCTTTACAGCGGCGAAATCCTGGACTGGCAAGCCGTGGGCGGCAACGCAGTTGAGGTGGTCTTGGTCAGCCGTGAAGACGGCAGCGGCGCGCGCCGGCTCTTTGAGGATCGCGTCATGGGCGACAAGGCCGTCTCCCTGACCGCGGTGGTGATGCCGACCAGCCGCGATGTAGTGGAGTATGTGGGGAAGACGCCTAGCGCCATCGGCTATGTCTCGCGCGGGCTGGTGATGGCCGCCGCAGGCGCGGACAGCGCCGCTACCGCCACACCCGAGCCGGACGTGCGCGTCGTGCCGCTTGACGGCGCGCTCCCCACGCTGGAGGCGCTGGCCGACCAATCCTACCCGTTGATCCAGCCGCTCTATTTGGTCAGCTTGGGCGAGCCGCGCGGCTGGTCGCGCCAGTTCATCGACTTTGTGCTCAGCCCTGCGGGCCAAGCCATCGTGCGCCGCTATCACCTGCCCGTGCGCTAGGCCGTGTCTGCGAACTGTCATTCCGAGGCGCTTGCGCCGAAGAATCCCCTTCCGCCGCGCGCGGGGTCTGGGGACCCTTCGCTACGCTCAGGGTGACAAAGAGCTTTGCAGACAGACCCTAGGCCATGACCGCGTACGCGACCGGCGCGGTGCGTACCCTGGCCTTGAGTTCCGCCCACGTCCTGGGGCCGACGACGCCGTCCACGGTGAGGCCGCGCTCGGCCTGGAAGCTGCGCACGGCCTGCTCGGTGCGTGGGCCGAAGTCGCCATCCACCGTCAGCCCATAGCCGTGCTGATACAGCAGTTCTTGCAGACGCCGGACCGCGGGGCCGGTGGCGCCGCGGCGCAGGACCGGCTCGTCTTGCGGCGACGGGTCGGGGCCGATGGGCGTGCCGCCGGTCACCTGGAGCATGGGCGCTGAGACGCCGGCCAGATCCGGCGTGGAGACCATGTAGTTGTCCCACCCGCTGTAGCTGCTGGTGGAGCCGACGCGATAGTAGAGCTGGCTCGCCTGCTGCAACACCAGCCACGCCGCCGCCGGGAGCGTGAAGCTGGCGCCGGTCAACCGGGCGGGTTGGCTGGGGTCGGCCCACGTGCCATAGAAGTTGGCCGCGGTGCGCTCGTGACCATGCCCTTCGACGTCGAACAAGGTGGGCTGGCTGGTGATCTCGAAGATGTAATACGGGTTAGGCCCTGGGTTCACCTGGAAGGTGGGCGGCGTGACGCCGCGCTCCCACTGGGCAGCCCCCTGCACCGTTGGCCCGCCGCTTACCGGCTGCGGCGACGCGCCCCCCGCGAGCGAGAACGGCTTTTCACTCTCAAACACGGGATTGTCGATCCCCAGCTTGTAATAGTTGGGCGACTGCTCGGGCGGCATGCGCTGGGCTACCTCTTTCCAGAACTGATAGTAGCCAGGCCCCACCTGGCCGTTGTTCCACACCTCCAGCACCTTGGACGTGAACAGCCCGTTAGTCGCCCCATCGGCGGATAGCTGATTGTCTTGGCAGCCGGACATGTAGATGATCGAGGCCCCGATCGTCCCCCGGTCGCCGCGCACGCAGGCCCACTGCGCGGCGTTATACGTGGCCTGATTGCGCTGGTAGGCGGCGCGCTGCTTCTCCTCCGGGATCAAGCGGAACTTGGGCGGCGTTTCCCGGCTCAACAGGCTGTAGCTCCGGTTTTTGAGCATGGTCCCGCTGTGGCAGCTATCGGAGAGCATGAAGATGCGCACGCCCGCCTGAAACTGGCCCCAGAGACTGTATAGCTCGTCGTCCACCAACATGCGGTCATAGAGCACCCAGGTTTCGTCTTGGCCGTCGTCTTCGTCGCCGTTGACGTCGGGGACCTGGCCGCCATGCCCTGAATAGGTCAGCAGGAAGGTATCGCCGGGCTGCAACTGTTGCGCCGCCCGCCCGATCTGCTCCACGACGCCGCCTGACGTGGCCTGACCGTCCAGCAGAAGGGCGGAACTGTAGCCCATCTGGTCGGCGATCCGCTGCATGGCATAGGCATCGTTGATGCAGCCGCTCAGTTGGCCGTCCCAGCCGTCATAGGCATTGGGATCGACCACATTCAGCCCGATGTGAACAGAGATTCCACGTGACATATCAGCACCTCCAGTGCTTGAACGCAATCCTTTGTACCCTTGCCGATCCTGCATACACAACAGCCTGCCCTGACAACGCTCAGCCGGCGATCAACTCCCAGGTGAGGCTGACCACGTTGCCATGCTGCCCGAACGACCAGTCTAGCCACGGGGTTTGGCTGGAACTGCCGTCCACGCCGATCTTCGTTACTTGAAACTGCAACACAGGCGTCGCCAGATAGGTGGTCAGCGGCATGATGAAACGACACGCTGCCGTGCCGCGCTCGCCGATGACGGCGTTCTGTTCGCCGGGGAGATCGCGTACCCGTGCGCGCAACCGCAACTCTTGCAGCGCATGGTTGGCATAGTTGACCAGATTGAGAAAGACGAAGTTGAGCTGAATGTCCTCGATGTAGCTGCGGATCTCGGCCAGGTTCGCCGCGCCCGCATCCACGGAGTACACCGGCTGCACCTCGCCGGCCACCGGCAGCGTCAGCGGCCACCGCTCAGCGCGGGCCAGATGCTGCCCGACGCGCACGGTGGTGGGCGGCTGGCCCGGCGGATAGACGCGCACTTCCGGCACGTTGACCCCGCGTTCGATGCGGTTGGCAAGCTGCACCGCGCTGCCTTCGCCGCTCACAGTCACCGGCCCGGTACTCCAGGGGCCGACGATGGTGGCGAGGTCAAAGCGCAGTTCGCTCGTCAGTTGCGCGCCGTCGGGCAACGTGAACTGGACGCCGGCGACGATGGCCCCGCGCATCAGCATGGCCTGGAGTTGGGGCACGCCCTCTTGGTCGGTCGTAAAGCTGACTTGGAACGCGTCCCACAGCTTGACGGCTTGGGGGACGAGGTGCAACAGCTGCGCGCCGTTCCCTGCCGTCGGGAGCGACCAGTTGATGACATAGTCACTCTGGACCTGCGTGATGTATTCCACCTGAGGCGTGGCGTGCAGGCGCTGGAGCTTGTCCAGCAGATCGCGGCGCACGTAGGGCGGCAGATCGGGCTGGAGCGTCGCCATGACCACGCAGCGGCTGTTGGACGCATCCTCCGCGTCGATGGTGGAATAGAGCAGAATGGCGGGACGGAACGCCTTCTCGCCTTCGCTCGGTTCAAAGCGCGTGATCTGATAGCGCGCCGGCACGACCAGAAAGTGACCGGGTCGCTGCAGCGAACGGAAGACCCGCCAGTCGGGGCCGGCGAACTCCGCCGCGTCGAGCAGTTGGTACTGCTGGTAGGCAACCTGGCCCAGCGTGAAGGCGTCCTGACAGCCCACCGCCTGGTCAAGCCCGTCGAGGGTCTGCACGTAGAATGCCCCATAGCGGTCGCAGGGCACGGTGCACTCGACGCGGCTGGTGCGCCCCTGTGACTGCTGGCAGTATTGCGTTTCGGCCAGGATGTTCATGACCGCAGTCATATTCTCGATCTGCGGGTGGACGGGCGTAACGCCGGCCAACGCCGCGATGGTGGCTTTGCCGCGCCGGAGCGCGGCGGCGGTGAGCAGCGGCTGCATGTTCGCCGGCTGGTGGAATGCCTCGGCGGCATACTGGAGCTTGCCGTTGGGCATCACCAGCGCCAGTTGGTTGGCGTCGATATAGGGCTGCTCCGCCCACCGGATCGTCCAGTCCGGGTCTGGGCCTGGGTGTGGCTGCAAGGGGTGCACATAGACGGGCGTCTCTACCAGCTTGCCGCCGTACAGCAGCTCAAGCTTGTTCACCGGGACCGGCACATAGGCGGCAAACGTGTAGCTGACGCTCAGGTGCACCGGCTGGCTCTGGAAGCCGACGAACGCCAGCGCGCCATAGCAGAGGCGCGCCCAGGCGTCCAGCAACCGGAAACTGGCGACGATCTGGCTGCCCCGCTTCTCCACCGTGTCGGCGGCAAAGCGTTCGGTCCGGTTCTGCCCCTGTTCGTCGCGGAAAGGCACTTCGAGCACCACCGCCACCCCGCTCACCGGCACTGGGGTCAGCGACGGCTGGCCCAGATTGTCCCAGGCGCGCTGGACCTCGGGCGACATCTCCTGTTCCAGCGTGACCAGCAGCGTGGCCTCCAGTCCGGCCAGACCGGAGGCGCTGTGGCCCACGGTCACGAAGCGAAAGCTAAACGGCGCGCCGTCCGGGGTGGCATTGGTCGCCGGCAGCACCAAGCGGAAGCTCGGCGCATACCAGTAGCGGTCACTGCGCCAACGATCCGGCCACAGCAAAGCCCGCGCGTCGTCGATCTGCGGGCCGCTTTGCAGCGGCTGCGCCACAATGTCAGGCGACAGCACCATGTCGTCGATGGTCCACTGGTGGACGCCCGGATGGTCGTAGATCTGCGCGTAGAGCGCCAGGTTGGCGGCGGGGACAAGCGGCGCGTCCCACTTCAGCGTGTGCGGGCGCAGCGCCTGCGTGAGCGACACCGTCTGCGAACCCAGCTTAGCCATCTGCACTCTGCCGCGATCGGCCGCGGGCGCGTCGCGGCTAGGCCCGGTGATGACCCGCGTCGGCACGTCTTCGAGTAGGCTCTGTTCGCCCAGCGCCTTGAGGTGGACGTAGTCTTGGATCTCCCGGCCGTCGAGCAGACCGTCGAGCACCGCGGCCAGCGCCGCCGCCAGCGTGACCTGGCCTTCGCCCGCCGTCGCCTCGATCACCTGATCGGCCCCCATGTGCGTGCCATTGGCGGGCCGGCTGCGTAGACGATATGCGCCTGCGCCGGTCGGCTGGAGAATGATCGCGGCCAGGCGCAGAAAGACGGGGAAGACCGCATCGTACACCGCGGGGGTGATGGGATGCGCCGTTGTCTCCAGCGTAACGACGCCCGCGGCGACCATGTCGACCAGGGCCGCCCGCAGCTCGTCGCGCGTGATGTCGCCGCCGCGCGCCGCCAAGAAGTCGTGGACGCGCGCCCAGTCGGCTTCGACGCGCACCGCGGTCGCCGCCGCGCCGGCGGTGCGATAGGTCAGGCCGCTCACCAGCCGGACGTCATCGCCCAGCCCGCGCAGCGCCGCCATCACGGCCAGCGCATGCTCCTGGGTCAGATTGGCCGTCAGGGCGGCGCGCGTCACGGACCCGGTGGCGTGGCCCAGCGCGTACCCATCGCCTTTCGTCGCCGCTTCCAGGCGAAACTCGGCCTGGGTGGCGAACAGCGGACGATACTCCGCCCCGGTGCGCTGGGCCAACCGGCAGAGCGCACCCGCCTCAGCCAGCAGCGTGACGTCCAGGCCGAGGATGCCCTGCCGGATGAGCGCCTGGACCGCCGTTTCGTTCGGCTCCGGTTGGCGATCGAGCAGCAGGGTCAGCGTGAAGGCCGGCAGCCCGCCGCCGGTGTGCGCCACTTGCGGCGTCTGCAACACATAGTAGTAGACCGGCCGCTCGCCGGCGTTGATGCGCGCGGCATTGGCATCGTCGGGGGTGACGAGGATCGTGGTGGAGCCGCCGGAGCAGGTCTCCAGTTGGCGCTCTTCCCACCCCGCGCCGGCGGCAGGGCCGCGCGGCAATAGATCGGTTTGTGGATAGTTCATGGTAGTTCCCGCCCCTTTCACCGCAAGAGTTCGGCACCCAAGTCTGCCGGCGACTGCCTGGAGGCAGCCGGCTCTTTCCGGCTACTTCCAGGCAGTCCGGTAGGCGTCCTAGCCAACCCGCCAGCCGGCGGTTTCTTCCTGACCGCGAGCGGCGGGCGGCGCGTCTTTGCTCTTGGACGCGGCCCCCACATCGACCTTCCAACCCGCGACCTCTACCGTCCGCTCGCCGTTGCCGGGCGTGCGATAGGTCGTGTCACGGGCGGCGGGCGGCGCGCCGGTCGGGGCGCCGGACGCGTAGCCGTTAGTCTTGGCCGGCGGCGGCGTACTGGCGGCCGTCAGGAACGAGGGCAACTCGCGCTGCACCACGCCCGGGTCGGTGGGCTTGGGCACGGACACAATCAACGGGCCATTGCCGCTGGTCGCCGTCCACGGGCCTTCCCACTCCATGCCGTCGGTAAACAAGCTCCCCTTCACCACCACGCGCACCTTGTAGCGGAAGAACGCGCGCAGATCCGGATCGCCCGTGTAGATCGACCAGAAGCGGGGTGTGTCTTGGTCGTTGAGGTTCCACTGGAAGCGTACGCCCTCGCGCGGGCCGGGCTGCCCGCGGTTGTCGGTGGCTTCCATCAGCACCTCCACCGTCTGTCGGGAATCGTCCAGCACCCGACCCAGCGAGATGGGACCGAGGGCCAGCTTACCGGCGGAGTCTGCCCGCACCTCGATGGCGATGTCGTTCGTCAACGTGCCGGAAGGGTCAGGGTCCAGATCGATCTCGTTGCGGTCGATCTGCACGCGCACAAACGGGTTCGCGGTGGCGTCAGGCGGTTCCAGCAGATGGATCTTGCGCTTGACAAACGTCTGGTCCGGCGCCCAGCCGGCGGGCGGATTGGCGACGTCGGCCAACGGCTTCTGCGTCATGGCATAGTTCCAACTCCGGTCGACCGGGTCGGTCTTCTGGAAGGTGGTGCCATCCCACATGATCTCGCCGCTGGTGTTGGGGTAGCCGATCTGCACCGAGGCGAAAGCGACGGGGTCGCCCACCCAGTTCTTATCAGGCTGCGCCCAGTTAACGATGGGCTTGGCGATGCGGCCGATCTTGCGGGGCCAATCGTCCAGGTACACCGACAGGAAGTACTTCTTCTCGGCGTTGGGATCAAGCTGGATTTCGCCGGCCATGCCTTCGAGCGAACTGCTGATGGTGGTGTCCTGGAGATAGGCGAACTCCTGCTTCTCGTGGTAGTTCAGCTCCAGGTCGGTCTCGTCACGCCGCCACTTGAGGGCCACCCCCACGCCCCACAGGCCGCCGCCGGACGACGCTTCCGCCGCCTGCACTTGCGGCATGGGCGGCTCGAAGATCATCTTCTGCGCCTGCTCCATGAACTTCTGGAAGACCAGGTCCGTCTTCTTGTCCACCGCCTGCTGGATCGCCGCGCCGCCGGGGATCGTCGGATCGATCGACACGATGACCTCGATATCCCCGTTGGTGCGCATCTTGTTGAACTCCGCCTTGATGTCGGCGGAAGCCCACAGGTAGTGCGCGTGCACGGCGGCGGAGAAATGCTCGAAGACGCGCCGCCAGCGACCGCGGATCGAGATTTCCACCAGCGGGGCCCACATCTTGATCTTCAAGTTTTGGAAGACGACGATGGGGCTGGCCGCACCGTGGAAGGCTTGCCAGACGATGGCGGTCGGGTACGCGCCCAACAGCGCCGAATAGGCATTCTGGCCGCCGGGGTCGATGGAGCCGTTGCCTTGTCCTTGCATCTGCCAGAACCAGGGGGCGAGGCTGGAACTGGTCGCGCCGTCGCGCGTGGCCTTCACCGTGCGCGGGTAGCTGCGGCTGGGCGGCGTCGTGTAGCCGCGAATCATGGGCGGCGCGCCCGCGGCCCGCGGCCCATCGGGCGCTATGGCCGGGATCTCGCCGTTGGGCAGCGGGGCCACATTCGACACGCTGGTGTAGTTGGCGACGATGGGGACCGGCCGGAACAGGGGGCGCATCTGCGTGCGAATCCCCCAGAAGAAATCACTGGACGCATTGTACTGGTCGATAATCTGCTGCTGCGACGCTTGCAGCACACTGTCGGGCGGGGCCGACGTCACCGTGAACGTGAGCACACCACCGGCGACCTGGGTGCTGGCGGCAGCGCTCCCGTCGCCCGTGGCGTTTTCCAAGCCCGCAAAGCGGATCAGATTGAACATGAAGTCGCCGTCTGGCTGCCCGTTCTTGCGTGCGATGTGCACATAGTTGGGCAGATAGTAGTAGACGGGCGCCTTCCCCTCGCGCTGGAGTGCATCGTTATGCACGTCCGGCAGGTAGAGCAACTCATACCCCTCTTTGACGATCGGCTGAGTGCCGCCTGCCATCGTCGGACCGGATGCAGTTGTGGCCATGATTGTCTCCTCATTGCGAAACAGAACACGCGGAGTAGATGGGCCGCATCGCGGCGTGGGCAGCCGTCTGTGTGTGGTCGGGTCTGCCGGCTTTGGATGCGCCTACCCAGATAAATGGGAGGCGCCCCGTTTTTCCAGTATTGGCTCTTGCCGGTAGGCGGAGGGGGAGTGGTGGGGCGGGACGCGCGAGCAGGGTCGCACGTAGGTGCGCGACAAACAGCCCTGCCCGACCAAAGCGGCCGGGCAGGGTGGTGTCGTTATGGGAGGGGCTGCGGCAAAATCAAGCGGACGGCCGCGGCGACCCTAAGTAAGTGGCGATATGACGGTTCAATCAGCCTGTCATGCTGCTCACACGTAGTGGTGCGCTCATCAGGCCAATCGGGTCTGACGGCTGCGCGGGCTACTTGGCCTTCTGCAAGAGCGCGACGGCGCCAAACTCGTAGCTGGCGTCCTTGTCGGGTAGCTCTTCCAGATAGACCGTGAAACGCACGGGCAAGCCGTTGTCGGGCAGCTTCTCTTGCCAGTAGTTGGCGTAGGCCTCGGCGTATTCGCGGCGAATGCGGCTCTTTTCGGCGGCGTACCCCTCAGGGTCAACCAGCGCGTTGGGCGCTTTGGGCGCAGCCCCGAAAGCGTGCACTTCCAGGAAGTCCACCTCGGCCAGTGACTGGCAGATGCCCGCTTCCCGCAGATACATTTCCCAGGTGTCGAAGATGCGCGGAATCTCCTTTTCCGGGTGCATCTTGGCGATTTCCGCGAGACCCAGTTCCCGGCTGGCAGCGATCGCGCCGGTCATGCCGACGAAGCGGATCTTGAGGTCGCCGTTCTCCAACGCTTCCACGACGAGGTCGGAGAAGACGCGATTGCTCTTTTTGCGATAGTACGTCACGCGGCCCCGCTGCTTGATTTCCCAGTCCATGGATATACCCTCCCTTTCCTCAGTGGTTTCGCCGTCGTTGCGCCGTCCATTGCCCATCCCATCTTGCCGGCCAGCACGCGCGTCGCGCTAGCCTGGCGCTGCGCCGTTGCTTGGCCGGATGCGCCGCTCAGGTGGCGAGGGGCGGCCCGGCGGGAATCGTAATGAGTTTGCGCAAACGCTGATACGTCGCGCGTTTGGCCGTGAATTGGGCCGTCAAATACTCGCCCAGATGAATCGAGCCGGTAATGACATCGTCGGCGACGCGCCCCGAAAACTGGAATAGGATGCTGTCGCCCGGCCGGCGCATCTGGCTGCGCATCTTCACCTGATCGCCCTCCACCGTCCCGACAATCTCCTGGCTGGAATAATCGCTGTGATGGGCCCCCGTGATCCAGTTGCCCTCCTGTTGGAGATAGAGCTGATGCCGGCTGGTGCTGGTGAAGTATTCGACGGTGAGATCCCAGTGACCGCTGACATCCACCTCCGCCGCCGCTAGTTGCGCGGGCGGCAGGCTGCGCGCGTCCGTGAGGACTTGATAGACCCGCTCGGCGACGACTTCCGCATTACCCGGCTGCATCTGGCTGGGTGTGATCCGGATGCTGGCCTTGCCGGCTGTCTCGCCGCTGCCCACCGCAATCCGCGGTTTCTTGCGGGCGAAATCTTCCGCGACCTGCTCGCCAGTAATGGGCAGCGTCGCCGGGTCCCAGCTAATCACGAGCACCGGCGCGCGATTGGAGAGTCCGGCCGGTTGCTCGACCTCTGTCTGCACGCCGGGGACCTGCACCGCCCGCTGTGCGATGAGATCCAGCCGCCCCAGCCAGGTCTGCCATTCGGCGGCGTGGTCGCGGGTCACCCAGGCCTCGACAGCCGCGAGCATACCCATGATTTCCTCGCGACCGATCTTATTGTCCCGGTTCGGCCCATGATGTGGCGAACTGGCCTGCCACGCGGCCATGAGGATCTTCTTGTTCCCCAGCAGCAGCCCCGCGCCTTGCGGTCCGCAAATGGCTTTGCCGCCGCTGTAGACCACGACATCCGCGCCCCGTTCCAAATGGACGCAGGGAATGGTCAGGTTTTCGGCGGCCGCGTCGACCAGCACGGGGACGCCGGCGGGTTTGGCTATGCCGACGATAGTCTCCAACGCGAGCGGCTGCCCCGGTTGCATGCCACGCCCCGCCATGAGGTAGATCATGGCCGTCTTGGCGTTGATGGCGCGGGCGAGTTGTTCCAGCGTATCCACCATCACAATCTCGACGCCGATGTTGCGCACGGCGTGGTCGTAGGCGTTGCGCGCCTGGGTAGGCACGATCACCTGCGTCTTGTTCATGCCCGTCAGATCAGGGATGCGGATCAGTTTTTCGGGATTGCCGCCGGTGACACAGGCGGCCGTGACGTGTTTGATGCCCGCCGCGCAGCCGTCGGGTATCATGCCCCACTCCGCGCCGGTGATTTCGGCCAGCCGCCGTCCGACGCCCTCGGCCAACTCATCGTACTGCACAAAGTGGCGCGCGGCTTCCTTATACGCGGCCAACACTTCGGGACGCTCTACCGATCCCCCGATAATGGTGAACGTGCCCCGGCAGTTGATAACCGGCTCGACGCCGATCGCCCGATAGATGCTCCGCTCTGCTGTGGCGGCGCTTGCGCCGGCGTTATTCAAGTACTGGAGGACGGCCAATTTCTCCAAAGGGTCGCTGCGTTCCACTATCACGCTCCTTGTGCCGATAGGCGGTTCTGTTGATATCTGAACGAGGATGGCAATCTGGCAGGACTACTACTGTGTAGCTCTAAAGATACCATATTAGGTGTCTGCGTGTTGTGGATTCGATCTGCCCGGTAACAGAAGATGCCGAGTTGAACGCCGCCAGGACCTTGTGCTCGCTTGACTGGCTTGCTCGGCGTACTGTCGCGCGGCTGCTGCCGGCGGGGAGGTGTTCCCCGCGGCGCGCGTCACGGCCTATCTCACCCGGTTAGCCATCCGCGGTACGTAGAGCCGTCGAGGATTGGACCGGAGATGCGCTTCTGATATTTGCTGACCAAAGCCGGGGTGCAGGTGTACTGCTTTTCCGTGTCGCCATAGTAGCCGCAACGACACGGATGTATTACTAACCGATGTTACGCAGTGGGTAGCTGCGGGTGTAGGATGATCTCCGAAAGGGGATCATGCCGATGACAAAGGAACTACTGGATTTATACAGCGATTACCTACTGAGTTCATTTGATGCAACGACAGCAACGGGATTGAGTCGATTGCTCGACGGTGCGGTCAGTCACGATCAGGTCACCCGCTTTCTGTCAGAAAAGGTCAAGAGCAGTAGCGACTTATGGCGAGTGGTGAAGCCGCTCGTGCGTCAGATCGAAGCACAAGAAGGGGTGCTCATCTTTGATGATAGCATCGAAGCGAAGCCCTACACCGACGAGAACGACATCATTTGCTGGCACTATGACCATACCCAAGGACGCAATGTGAAAGGCATCAACTTTCTCACCGCGCTTTACCACAGCCAGGGAGTGAGTCTACCTGTCGCCTTTCACCTCGTCGCCAAAACCGAAAGCTATCTGGACCAGAAGAGCGGCAAGCTGAAACGGCGTAGCCCTAGAG
>CAYJQA010000015.1:0-23010 GCA_964372065.1 uncultured Litorilinea sp. | reverse complement strand
GGTTGAGGACCCATGTCTTGAGGATGCCCACCGGCTGGCCATGCGCATCTATGCCGCCAACGGAAATCGGGCCGGTGTCGCCCGACAATATTCTCTCTGTCAAAAGGTCCTACAAGAGGAAGTCGCCGCGCCGCCCTCACCTCAAACCGAGGAGCTTTACGCCCAGCTCATGCAGTAGAATTGAACCTATGTCATGCTGCCGCTAGATCTCACTGAAGCCGGCCCAACGTTGGGCCGGCTTGTTTTTATTTTGGGCCAGAAATGAGCCTGATTTGATGCCTCTTCTGATGCCCGTCCGCCGCCAAACTGGTGACAATTGCGTGAAACAGGGCAAATGTACTGCCGTGACTGGAGAACCCGGCTTAGAACTCGCAGGGATCCGCTACTTGGGATCGGTCAGACAACTTATAATCACACCATCGCTCACACTATCAGACAAAGGAAGCCTAACATGACTCGCAAGCTCGCCACCCTTCACCCGAACGTCGTACGCATCCTGGTTGCCATTGGCACATTAGCCATGTTTCTGTTGAGCGCGGGCGCACCGCACGGTTACAGTTAATAACCCCTTCTCGCAGTTGTTTTTGTCCATCTAGGTTCCCGGCTTTCGATTTGGGCGGCGTGGTTTTGGCCGTGGACGTGGAACTGTGGATTGAATCAGTGTGGGCATCTGACGTCGACAACAGACTTGCTGTTTGAGCCAAATACGCTTTGGCATAAATTGGGGCAACTTCCGCGGGGATGTCCGGTACGGTCGATACGGTCAGTCGCACGGACCGCAATGGATTGGGCGGATAGCCAGTGATTCTGCTTGTTGGACTTGTGGCAGGGCTAATTGCCGGCTACGTGCGAGCAAGGCTGGCAAATCGGCCCTTCGCCCTGCCTGTCATACGGCGAGTGGAACTGGCGCTGCTGGCATTTCTCCCCCAGGGGCTTGTCTTTTTCGTTCCCCAAACAGGCCGGTTTGTATCCCAGGAGTGGGCTGCTCTTATTCTGCCGATCTCGCTGGGAATCTTGGTGCTATTTGTCTGGTGCAACCGGCGCCTACCGGGTTTTTGGTTGTTGGGGTTGGGCCTACTGCTCAACCTGGCGGTGATTGCCGCCAACGGCGGACTGATGCCCATCAGCCCCGAGACGTTGACAATCATACATGGCGAGCAGGCGGAGGAATTCGTCGACAGCCGCGCCTTTGGCTCGAAGAGCGTTGTGCTGCCGGCGGAGGAGACCAGGCTAGAATGGCTGGCCGACCGCTTTACCGTGCCTGACCGGCTGCCGATCCAATTTGCGTTCAGCCTGGGCGATGTCTTTTTGGCCGCAGGTGCGTTTTGGGTGCTTTGGGCAGGCGGTGCGGCACGCCATCACGCCATAAGCGCCGTGCCGGAGTGACAGTTTTGTTCATCACATAGCCAGAGGAGAGCCCAGAAAGACGGTGAACGGTATGGTGTTTGGACAGATTCTATCTCAATCGTTGTCTCGTGACGAGCGTTTTGTGGCGCCGGCGATGCGCTCGCTCGCGTCGCCCTCGCCTGCGTCGTTAAGCAAGAACTTGAACCGCTTACTCAGTGCGGCCGTCGTCAGTCCGCGTTTCCGGTGTCTTCTGCTGTCGGACCCGATCGCCGCGCTGGCAGCAGGCTACAACGGCGAGAGTTTTCAGTTGACGCCGGCAGAATATGCCGCCGTGACCTCGTTGCGCGTCGGCACGGTACCCGATTTTGCCGCCCAACTGCTGCGGATGCTCCAGTGCGCCACGGGAGACGCCGTGCTTTGTGCTCCGGAGGCTCAGGCCGATCTCCGCTTTGCCGAGTTCGCTACGCAGTAACTATGCGTAAAGTCAGGTCGTTATCCTGGCCGGACTCTCCCGCCCAGCGCGCTTAACCGATATTCTGTCCGCAGGAGGACAGCCGTCTGTTTTGTATCAAGCACAACTTTCGATCGCGGTTTGATATGGGTTTGGAAGCGAAGTTCAAACGGTCTGAGGTATAGCCCTGGAATGTTAGGTTGGGTAGACTTGAATGGTTTTGGTCAGTTACTGTCACCGCCAAAATTTGCCGACAAAGAAAGAACGCGCGCAGCCTGGTGGCTCAATGCGTTTCTATTGTCGGCCATTGGTGTTTTGGTCGTACTGATCGTATTTCCATCGTTTAGCCCGGTCATACCTGGTTCAAACCGGCTAGGGCTTGCCTTCCAGTTCACGCTCATCGTGCTGTGCGGTGGCATATGGGCTGCTATGCGGATGGGTTTCGTCCGCACGGCAGCCTTTGTCTTCCTGGCTAGTCTCTACCTTGCGACTGTATTACCTCTGCTGTTCGTAGTTCATACGATCAGAGATGTGGTCGTGATTGGGTTTTTGATGCTGGTATCGGCTACCGGCTTGGTGTGCGGTCGCAAAGCCCTGTGGAGTGTTGTCGCTTTGACAGTGCTCACGCTATGCGCCGTCTATTGGTTGGAAGTCCACGGATATTTCCTGGTGTATGCACCGATCCAGGCGCGTCCGGGAGATCTTTTGCTTATTCTCATCGGCTTGGCGGTGAGCACAGCGCTTTCCCTCGCATCCTTGCGCGATACCCAGGAGAGCGCAAACAACGCACAACGCATAGCCGCGACGCTTGTGATGACCCATCGCGAGTTGGTAGCCAGCCAGACTCTGTTGTTCCAGGCAAGGGATCAGCTTGAACGGCGTAAGGATTACGAAGAGACACTCCGTCTCGCCAAAGAAAACGCCGAAGCTGCGACACGCGCCAAGAGCGAATTCCTGTCTAACATAAGCCACGAGATCCGCACGCCGATAAACGGCATTGTCGGCATGATGAGTCTGCTCCAGGCGAGCGAACTGAGCGAGGAGCAGCGCACCTATGTGAATACGATTCGCCACAGCAGCGATATGCTGTTGACCATCGTTAACGATATTCTCGATCTCTCCCTGGCCGAGTCCGGCAGGCTTGTCATCGAACGCCAGCCATTCGAGGTGTATCGTGCTGTCGAGGAAGTTCTCGATCTCCTGGCGCCCCAGGCTGCGGAGAAGGACTTGGAGCTCGTCTACAACATTGAACGCTCGGTTCCTGCGACGGTGATGGGCGATGCCACACGGCTACGCCAGGTATTGATCAACGTAGTCTCCAATGCGATCAAGTTTACACCGCGCGGTGAAATCTCGGTTTCGGTAGACGCCAAACCGGTTGACGACCAACGGGTGCAACTTCACCTCGCCATTCGCGATACCGGCATTGGCATTGCGCCGGATCGCATACAGCAGTTGTTCCAACCCTTTAGCCAGGCAGACGCTTCGAGTACGCGTCGCTATGGCGGCGCTGGTCTTGGCCTGGTGATCAGCAAGCGTCTGTGCGAGTTGATGGGAGGCAGCATCTGGGTCGAAAGCGAACAACATGTTGGCTCCACCTTCCATTTCACACTCGTAGCGCCCATCGTCGAAGCGACAGGGACGCAAGCCGTATACGAGGTCCATCCTGCACTGAAACGGCGCACCGTTTTGGTCGTCGACGACAATCCCGCGGTGCGTCAAATCCTCCGGCAGATGATGAGCGAATGGGGCATGGTCCCCATGCTGGCTGCTTCCGGCGCAGAGGCGCTGGCTCTCGTGCGCGCGCAGTCTCTATTCGACATCGTCGTGATCGACATGCAGATGTCGGGGATGTCCGGGTTGACGCTCGCCAAGGAGTTACGTAAGCTAGTCGTAGACCTGCCGATTGTGATGACCTCCGCGCTTGGCGCGCCCATGTATGCAGCGGGGGACAACCGTCACCTGCATGACCTGCCGATTGTGATGTCCCCGGCGGCGGGGGCAAACGAGCAACGCGAGGCGGTGCGCCAACTCGGCATCAAAAGCATTGTATTTAAGCCACTGAAGCCGTCCGTTGTGCGCGCTGCGCTTCTGGAATGTTTCGACACAACCACTTCTGACAGCAGCGCCGTCAGTCCGGGCGCGCCGCGTAAGTCGAACGAAAACTTCGATTCCGACATGGGCCGCCGCTATCCCCTGCACATCTTACTGGCCGAAGACAACCTCACCAACCAGAAGGTGGCGCTGCGTATGCTCAAGCGTCTCGGGTATGGGGGTGATGTGGCGGTCAATGGCCTGGAAGCGGTCAAAGCTGTCCACGAGAAAAGCTATGATGTCATTCTGATGGATGTCCAAATGCCTGAGATGGACGGTCTGGAAGCGGCACGCCGGATTCGCATGGACCTGGCCGCGCCCGACCAGCCCTATATTATTGCCATGACGGCGGCGGCCCTGCCGGAAGACCGCGAGAAATGTATCGAGGCGGGGATGAATGACTTCGTTGCCAAACCGGCGCGTCTCGAAGATTTGGCGCAGGCGCTGAAACGTTTTCTGCCTTTGTCCACGAGCGCCTGTTGAAGGATAGTTGATAACGCACTCTAGTGGGGATTCGCCCCTCCTCCCCCCTTGCCGCGCTGGAGGTCGAAGCTCGGAATTTCGACTTCGGTGCCGCCGCGCATGGCAGACATATGCGCGCAGATACCCGGCGCGGTCCAGTGTGCGGCAGTAACGGCATCGATCGCCGGCTTGCGGCCTTCCACGATGCTGCGCACGTACTCGTGCACTAGGTGTGGATGCGAGCCGTGATGGCCGCCGCCCTGTTCAAACGATAGGTGCTTGGTTTCATCGTTGTAGACAAAGCGCTGCGTGTACTTGCCGATGGACGGCGGCAACAGGTCCGCCCGGTCCGGCGGCGCCGGCTGTTCGACGGTGACACTCCGAAGCTCGTCGGGCACGACCTGACTCATGGAGAAGAGGATAGGCGGCTCATCCTCCATCTGCCACTCGTAACAGGCGTTTTCCCCATAGACGACGAAACTCTCCATGTAAGGACGGGCGCAATGGAAGAGCGAGCGTGTGACCTCGGCGGCAAGATCGGCGATATCAGTCTGGAAAATCGCCGTTTCGACGGGGTACGGATTGTTGTATTGCCTGCGCAGGTCATCGCGCATGACGCCTGAACCGAAGCAGTGGACGGAGGTTGCGCGTGCCCCGGAGATGGCAAGCAGCGGGCTGATGGCATGGGTGGCGTACCACATCGGTGGGAGACCCGCCCAATAGGGAGGCCAATGTTCCATGTCCTGATAGTGTGCGCCGCGCAGGAACTGAATCCGACCAAATGCGCCTTGCCCCTTCATCGCTTTGGCATAGAGGAACTGGCGCGTATAGACGGCAGTCTCCATCATCATATAGACCTTGCCCGAACTCTGCGCCGCCGCCACGACCGCTTTGAGGTCCTCTAGGCTCGTCGCCATGGGCACGGTGCAGGCACAGTGCTTGCCGGACTGCAATACTGCCACCGTTTGCCATGCGTGGTCGGGAATTCCCGATACTAGATGCACGGCATCGAATTCGTCTGAATCGATGATTTCGCGCACATCGCGGATGCGCCGCTCCACGCCGAACCGTTCGCCGACGTAGCGGAGTCGATCCTCGTTCAAGTCGCAGATCGCCACATGCTCAACATTGGGGTGCGCCAAGTAGATGGGGACGAATTCCGCCCCAAAACCCATGCCCACGACGGCGACGGATAACTTCTTGTCAGTGTTCATCATCGTTCCTGGTTGATCGTGTTGGGTTAGGTTCCCTGAGTGGCGCCGGCGAGGATTCCTTCCACGAGTCGCTTTTGGCCGAGGATGAGAATCGGAATAATGGGCAGCAGCACCAACATGCCGCCGGCGGCGATGATGTCATATTGAGGTAAGAACACATCGCCCCGATAGGGCATCTCAAAGAGTCGAACGGTCAGCACCCGATTCTCGGGAGTGACGGTTAGGATATAGGCGAAGAGAAACTCGTTCCAAGCGCCGATAAAAAGCAGCAAGAAGCTGACGACGAAGCTAGGCAGGCTAATCGGCAACATGACGCGGAACAGGGTCTGAAACCAAGAACACCCGTCAATCGCGGCAGCATCGTCGATATCGCGCGGGATTGAGTTGAGGGCCGAAAAGATCACCAGCATTGCCATGGGAAGCCCGCCCGATAGAAACACCAGTGTTAGGCCAAACCGAGTGTCGAGCAGACCAATTTCCTTGTACGCCATGAAGATGGGGCCGATGGTCACCATTCCAGGCAGCGCCAGCGTTGCCACCATGAATCCATAGAAGGCGCTTCTCCCCGCGAACCTAAGCCGATTGATCGCGTACGCGGCCATGCCGCCCAACGCGGTAGCGCCTAACGCGGAGAAGCCGGCCACTAGGATGGTATTCATCAGTACCGCCGGATAGTGCCACATCTCGAGTAGAAACTTAAAGGCATCCAGCGTTGGATTGCGGGGGATGACTGTCGGCGGCAATTCGTTGGCTTCTATCGGGGTCTTGAGCGATGTGACGAACATCCAGTAGAGAGGAAAGAACACAAAAAACAGCGTAAGCGCCAGGAGCAAGTACAGTATGACTGTAGTGAGAATGTCGGTGTGAGTGCGCTTCCGCATCCTGGTTACCTTTCTGCCTGGAACAACTGCCACGAGTAGTAGAAGCCGACAATCGCGGTAATAAAGAACAGCCACACGTTTACCGTTGAGCCGTACCCGTAGCGGAAGTCAGTGAAGAAACGCTCGTAGGCCAACAGGGCGATAGTGCGCGTGGCCGTCCCCGGGCCGCCCATGGTCAACCCATAGATCTGCTCGAATGTCTGAACCTCCCCCATGCCGCGCAGCAGCAGAATGAGCAAAGTTGTCGATTGCAGCAGCGGGAAGGATACCATCCAGAAGCGCGCGAAGGGGCCGGCGCCGTCTACCTCCGCCGCCTCTAAAACCTCGCGGGGCAGTGAACGCAGGCCGGCCAGGAAGATCAGGGAAACCCAAGCCACGTTTTTCCAGACTGACACGAGGATCACGGAGAGCCTCGCCCAGAACGGATCGCTCAACCAGGGTATCCGCTCGAAGCCTAAGGTGGTCAGCGTCTGATTGAACACGCCGGTGCTGTCGTAGAGCATGAGCTTCCATAGCGTGCTGGCAAGCATCGGCGCAATCACCCAGGGCAGCATCACGACGAAGATCGCCGCCGACTGGCCGCGCAACTTCTGATTGAGCAGAACCGCAATCGCGAGGCCGAGGGCGGCCTCCACGAAAGTCGCCACGAGCGTATAGATGATGGTCCAGCCAATGGCGTTGGTGAACAACTCGTCCTGGAACAGCGTGACATAGTTCTTGAGGCCGACGAATGTTCCGGCGTTGGTGATGGACGTATTCGTCAGGCTCAACCAGAAAGTACGGGCCAGGGGTATGATCGTATAGGCAAAGCGGATAGTTACCGCCGGCAGCACCAGCAGGTAGGCCATCCAATACTTGGCCCAGAAGCTGGATCCCGAGCGCGCCTTGGCGTTAGTCACGGATAGTGCGGTTTCGGCTTGTGCCATAGTTGCCCGTCCTGTGTAATCCCCACCTGGCCCGCCCACCTGGCCCGATCTCCGGGCCAGGTGGGCAAGACAACTAACCACATCGGATGGATAGGCGACGAACTGCGTTAACCGGCATCAGCGATGATGCGCTGATACTCTGCGATCGCCCATTCTTGCGTCTGCGCGGGGGTCTTTTCCGCAGAGAAGATGAACCGGCCGATGTTCTGGAACATACTCCAGAGTTCGTTCACGGGTTTCTTCGTCACGATCGGCGCGCGGAAATTTGCCCCCGCCAGCAAGGTTTCCCAACCGACGGGCAAGGCCAGCGTCGGTACGGCTTCGATGATGTCCGGGTCGCTGAGCAGGGATATGCGAGGCGGTGCTTCCTTGGCAACCGCGATCGTATACTTCTTGAGCACATCGGGCCGGGAGAACCAGTTCAGGTATTCTACCGCCAGTTCCTTCTGCGCCGCTACCTCGGGCACCATCCAGCCCCAACCGTGAATTAGCCCGTTGTCGTTGGCAGGCCCCATCGGCCAACGCGCGGCCGGCGCGTTCTCCATGGTCAACACGCTGTTCTCGTGGGCAAGCGCATTACGGTAGCCGCCGGTGTAGTTCCACCACATGCCGGCCTTGCCCATCGCGCTCAGATTCGCGATCTGATCGTTGCCTTCGTTGGTCGTAGACCGCGGTGTAATCTCATGGGTTACGACCCAGTCCTGCATGAATTGGAAGGCTTCAAGCGTTGCGGCGTCGTCAAGCGTGTCGAGGTCCGCGCCGGCCTGGTTGAGCATCAGCAGAACGGTGTTGAACTCATGGCCGACGCCGTTAGTTGGGCGCCATCCCCACACATCCTCGTCGGGCTTGGTAGCCGGCTTGGCAAACGCGACCAGCTCGTCCCACGTCTTGGGCGCCTCCGGCACCAACCCCGTATAGTAGAAGAAGGGTTCCAGATCCAGCATGTAGAAGATGCGGTACACGCCGTTGAGCGCCGAGTTGAGCGTGTGGATCCCTTCTACTGCGTCATCCTGATACTCAGTCCAGAAGTCAAAATCGCTGAGTTCCACGGCGAACCCGTTGGCCGCCATCATGCCGGCGATCAGATCATCGGCGATCGTGAGATCATATCCCGAAAATCCGCTTTGGCTCCACAGCGCGAACTTCTGCATAACGTCCGACCATGCGCCGGACGGAAAAGCTGCCTGAGTGACCTTGATGCCCGTTTCTGTTGTGAATTCTTCGTTGAAAGCCGCAAAGTCGGCGTTATCCCAGTGCATGACCGTCACTTCGCGCACTTCGTCCGCAGACGGCGCGCCCGCCTGCTCTCCGCTGGGAGCCGCTGCCGGCACACAGGCGGCCAAACCCAACCCTACACCAGCGATGGCCGCGCTCTTCAAGAACACCCGGCGGCCAAATCGTCTTTGCTGTTGCATATCCATCTCCTTTGGATCTAGGGGGCAAGGGGTTCTGTATTGCTGAGCTCGATGCTATGGGCTATTATAGAAAGCGGTTTGCCGCCGTTCAATGCCATAAGGGCCAAGAAAGGGACAACTTGGGGACCAAGGGGCTTTCTATGGACCCCTATCACATCTTCCTCTACGAACTGCGTCGTGCGCTGAACCACCTCTACGAGCCGGAGGAGCTGCGCTACAGCCCACTCCAGGATCTGCTCAAGGTCTCGGATCGTCCGCAAGCACCGCTTGGCGAGTTCTTGGCAGCGGCCATCGAGGCGCTTAAGCCCTCCCTTACAGAGGTTGCGGATTCGCAGGCGTGGCATGTATACGAGTTGCTCCATTACCGCTATGTTCAGCGCGCAAGCCAAAGCGACCTGGCAAGACAATTCGCATGTAGCATCCGCCAAGTCCGCCGAGAGCAGGAACATGCGCTGGCTGTCTTGGGAGACGCTTTGGCTCGCCAAGCCGGCTACGCTGACGGCGCCTGGCCCATCTGGCCCGAACGGTATGCGGACTCTGCCGCTACCCATATCGAAGATCCCCTCCGCGATGAGTATGCAGTGACCCTGGCCGGCGGGCAGGGTCAGAGTGCGGAGGTTGGTGCGGAGTTGCTGGCGATCGCCGACATCCTGCAGCCGCTCTTGGCACGGTACGGTATTGCCCTGCACTTGCCGTCGACATACAGTGAGTGGCTCACGTCCATGCCCAGGGTGTTCATTCGCCAGGCGCTTATCAGTCTGTTGACGCGCCTGGCGCCTCTTGCCGCAGGGGGGACGATAGGCATTGCGCTGACCCATGCCGCCGAGCGTGTATGTGTGCAGATACAGATTGTGAAGGCGGCCATCGGGCAGTTGCCGGCGGGCGAACACAATGGGCCTGACGAAGCGCGCTTTCTGCTGGCGATGAACGGGGGCGAGCTGAGTATCGTGTCTCAGAGCCACGACACTCTCGAGGCGCGGGTCACCTTGCCGGTTGCTCAGCAAGTGACAGTCCTGGCGGTCGACGACAACAAGGACATCTTGCAACTCTTCGTGCGTTATGCCCAGGGAACGCAGTTCGCGCTGCTCCCGTGCAGTGATCCGGCGTCCGTCCTGCGACTGGCAACTGAACGGAACCCGCGCATCATCACTCTCGACATTATGATGGTCGGCGTTGATGGCTGGCAGCTTATGCGCGATCTGCGTGAGAATCCTGCCACTGCCGCTACGCCGATTATCGTCTGCTCTGTCTTAGCCCAGAATGAGCTCGCCGAAATGCTGGGCGCAGATGACTTCGTGTGCAAGCCGGTCAGTCGCGAGGCGTACCTGGCTGCGCTGGAACGTCAGGCGCTACGAGGGGCGTCACCGTCTGCGTCAGCGCCCCAATAGCGTCCAATAGCTCTTTACTCGTAAAGCCGCTGGATCGGGAGAGAATAAGCTGGCTGCTGATTGCCGGCTCGCCAGTCGGATCCTGGGCAGAGCTTACAATGATCCTGATGTGTTCCAGGGTAGCGTCTTGCTTCAGGGCAGCCAGCAACTCAAATCCGGACATATCCGGCATGATCAGATCAAGCAGCACCAGATCCGGAAGCCGGCGCCGGATGAGTTCCAGGGCGCGGACGCCGCTGGTTGTGCGGAGGATAGTATATTTGCTCTCTGCCCCCTCCAGCATTCGTGCAAATAACTGCACCGCCTCGTTCTCATCGTCCACGATCAGAATGGTGTTCACCGGGGGCTGGATGCTTGCAACGGCAGCCAGCAACACGTCGCGCGCGATCGGTTTGACCAAATAGCCATCGACGCCAAGATGGGCGGCCGCTGATGGCACGTCCGGGGCAGAACACGTTATCACGGGAAGCCTGTAGGGGACTGCTCTGAGGGCTGTCTGCAAGTCACTGAGTCGCGCCGTGCGGGATTCATTCAGCACCACCATCTGTGCGGTACTGCGGTTCAGGTCTGCGACAGCCTCGCGAACGCTGCGCGCCAGGGCCAGTTCCATCTGATCCTGCAGATGATACAGGGCAGATGAATAGAGACTGCCATCCGGATCCACGAACAGGACGCGCTTGTCGATGGGCGGCAGCTCGCGGCGACGGCCGGTGCGATTGCGGAAGGCGAAATCGCCGGACAGCCACCGTATCGGGCTGCTCAGGGGCCCGGAAGGCGTAGCAATGGGCAGGCTGAAGGCGAAACACGCCCCCGCGCCGGCGTTCGTCTCCAACCACATTCGCCCACCGTGCAGTTCGACCAGTTTTCGGCTGATTGCCAAGCCGAGTCCAGTGCCGCCGTGGCTATTTTGCTGCGCAAGCTCCAGTTGACGAAACGGCTCAAAAAGGTACTCCACTTCCTTCTCCGGAATCCCAGGCCCCGTGTCCTCTACGGTCACGACGAGTTCGTTTTGCGCCACTACGGCTCGGATGAAGACGCCGCCGCTCTCCAGCACCCGTCCGGCGTTGCTCAGTAAGTTCAAGATGACCTGCCGGATCCGGGTAGCGTCGCATAGCACCTCGGGCAGATCGGAGGCCATCTCCATCCGAATCCACAGATGCTTGGAGTCGTACAGGCTACGTACGGCCTGGGCGGCCTCGATGACGAGAGCAGACATCGAGGCGTAGGACAAGGAGATCTTCATGTAGCCGGCATCAGCCTTGCTCAAGTCAAGCACATCGTCCACAAGCTTGGACAGATGTGTTGCATTGCGTGCAATCGCGGAGATGTCGGCCAGAAGCTCAGATGGCAGCCTCTTGCGATAGGTCGAAGGCGTGTTGGCAATCAGGTTGCTGAAGCCAATGATCATATTGAGAGGCGTGCGCAGTTCATGGCTAACGTTGGCGACGAATGTCTCTTTGGCCTGGCGCGCCTCGTCGACGGCGTGCTGTGAGGCCAACAGCATCATGTTCAAACGACCCGTCTCTTTGTAGGCCCCGCGCAGTTCCTCATACGCCTGATTCAACTCCAGTTGGCGATCTCTGCCCTCCTCGAGCATCCGGCGTGATGCTGTGTAGTGGAACCAGGATTCAGCTGTCGCGGCCCGCAGCGGGCGGAGCGCCGCCCATACCAAAACGATTCCACACCAAATGGCAATGATCGCTACATGGACGAACTCCCGATCAAAGACCGAGCCTCCCGAAACGGCTAGTTCGATCAGCAGTCCCGAGATGATAGCTCCCCAGATGAAGCCGGATCGCAGTCCCAGGTAGATGGTAACGAGGAGGCACGGAAGAATCAACAGGATGAAGGCCACGGGCGCCTGAAAAAGGACTCCGCCGAGCGCGATGACTATGCTCATTCCCAATGCCACAACCCAGGTGCCGTAAGGATATCTTGCGCGCATGAGCCACGCGAGGGCAGAAGTCGCACAGAGCGCACCGCCCAGAGCATCATGGCGGCGGATTGCTGCGGAGTCGTGCGAAATCCACATAAAGGACACGGTCGCCGCGAGGAACAGCCCCAGCGCGATCAACGGGAACGAACTGCTCTGTAACTGGCGCAGATAAGTCTGGAGCAGGGCGGTCTCGTCGTCCGCCACGGCAGCGTATAGGGGGGTCTTCATCGGTTGAGCCGTCACGTGATGGTGGGTAATTGGCGGTTTCGCTCCGGGTCAGTATGGGCATGCGCCGGCGCGCGTCACGGTCGGGGCGCAGCGCAATTCATTTTACTACCAACACAACAGTCTGCGAACATATTCGAGCCTGGGACCCAGGGCGGCGCAACCACACGCCGCACTTAACCGGTTGCCCGGCCCCGATTACGTCTGCCGGCGTTTCTTGCATTATTAAATCGATATTGTTAAAATATTCACAAGCGAGATTGGTGAGCCCTCCGCCGGCTTGCAGTCTGCGGCCATCTGGAGTGATGCCCAACAGGGGCCTGGAAGGGACGGTGATGGTAGCAGCGCAGAGGACACAAATAGGCGTGTACCAACTGAAGGTGAAACCCCAGATCCACCCAAAACAGGAGGTCCATTTATGACCCCGAATGAGAAAGAGCAGAAGAAGTTCACGCGCAGGCAGTTCGTCCAAGCAACCGCCGGTGGCGCGGCAGCCATCGCCGGCACGGGTGCGTTGGCCGGTTGCGTGCCGGTGTCGGCCGTGGCGCCAGCCGCGGTCGCCAGCGTACCTGAGACGTGGGCCTACGAGGCAGATGTCGTGATCGTTGGCGGAGGCATCTGTGGCCTGGTGGCAGCCATCCGGGCAAAAGACCTGGGCGCATCCGTGATCGTCGTCGAGGCGAACTACGCCTGTGGCGGTCACGCCCTGACCAGTGGCGGGCACGTCCATCTCGGTGGTGGAACCAGTGTACAGAAGAGAATGGGCGTCGAGGACTCGGCGACCCAGTACTACCTGGACCATACCAGTCCCAAGTCCTCTGCGGACAGGTATAACATCCGGGAGGTTGTGCGTGGCGCGGCGAACGTTCACGCGGCGGCATTTGAGTTCCTGCTGGAAAATGGGTGGGTACACCTGGAGGACGCTACCCTGCGAGGTGCGGGAAACGTTGATAGTGTAAATCGAACCATCACCACCGACCAAACGGGCTGGACTGACCCGCCAGTCAGCAGTACGGCCGGTATTGGTCTCACCCGCCCCCTGGAGGTTAGCGCCAGGAACAAGGGTGTCCAGTTCATCATGAACCACCACATGGACAAGCTCTATCGGGAAGACGGAGCGGGCAAGGTGGTCGGCATCCAGGCGAGCTACACGCCCAGGATACCCCCAGGCAGCGACACGCCCCTGGTCGACGTCTACACCGATGGCAACATCGAATCAACCGAGACGGTGACCGTCAAAGCGACGAAGGCTGTCATCGTCGCCACGGGTGGCAGCTCGAGCAACTGGAAATTCCACCAGATCTTCGACCCGCGGTATGGCCCGGAGCATTCGATGGGTGTGGGTGGCGACCCCTTCAGTTTCCAGGATGCGAGCGGTGAGCTTGCCTGTCTGGCCATCGGGGCATCGCTCGGCGCAACGGCGAACCAAACCGCAGAAGCGGGATCCGGGCTGTCGAAAGCCAGGACGGTCGGTAACCAATACGGGTATCGCCCCAGTACCTTCACGCCTGACAGCCCGATCTGGCCCTTTGTCCGGGCCTATGGCCTGGATACGACGGCCAACGATGCGGAGTTCGGGCTGATCTACGTCAACATGCTGGGGCAGCGTTTCTTCCAGGAAGATACCAGAGACTACGACTGGCGGCTGCTATGGGCAGCGCAGTATTGGATGCGGATACGCCCGATGCCAAACGAGTGGGCGGGCCGATCTGGGCTATCTTTGATGCCGACCAAGTGACGCGGATGGAATGGAATGTTGCAGGACCGCCCGACGTCGACATCGAAAACGGGTTCTTCTTCAGTGCAGACACACTGGCGGAACTGGCGGGAAAAATCGTGAACAAGTTCTACGAAGACTATCCGATGCCTGCCGCCATCTTGGAAGAGACGGTCGCCAGGTACAATTCCTTCGTGGATTCGGGTGTTGACGAGGACTTTGGGCGGGAGACCCCCCAGTTCAAGATCCAGACCCCGCCCTTCTATGCGGCCTGGGCGACGCCGGCTGCCCACGATACGCTGTCCGGCATCTGGGTAAACGGCAAGTTCCAGGTGCTTGACATTCTCGGCACAGTCATCCCTGGCCTCTATGCTGTGGGTGAATCGGCCACCGGACAGGGCATGCATGGCCACGGCAAGAATATCAGCAGTGCGTACGCCGTGAGCACCAACATTATAGAAGCGTAGACCTGATGTAGTCTGGTAAGATAGTAGAGGCGTGCGGAACACCGGGGCGGGTTCGCCCCGCCCCGGTAGTCTGGCCGTCGTGGTGCGGGCAGCGGGACGATCATCTTGGAGGAACGACGGGTGGTGGGACAAGTTCAGACACACGCGACGAGTACGTCTCTCGTTCAGCCCGATCTTGGGGAATTCTATGCCGGCGCGGACATGGCGTTGCAGGTCAAGGTTGTTTGCTCATCGGCCTGCGACCTGCGTGGCAAACTCGTCAGAGTCATCGCTCAGGACGCCGCCGTGGTGGAGGAGGTTGAGCTTACTGCATTTGACGCGACGACAAATCAGACAGATGAGTTTGTCGTAAGGTCGCCCAGCGAGCCGGGGGAATACACGTGGACGGCTGTGTTCCCGACGCAAGAGAAGGACGGCGACGTGTATCAGGAAAGCTCAACGCCGTTTTCGTTTATCGTCCATCCCCATGCTACGAGCATGGCAGTTTGGGATGTCGTTTCGCCGTTGGTGCTTGACACCAATTTCAGGCTCAAGGTTGGCGCCAAGTGCTCTGCCGGCTGCAATCTGGCGGGCGAGGAAATCGAAATCTACGATCACGCGGGGGCAAAAGTCGCGACGGGCGTCCTCGGTGGCATTCCCTATTCGGATACGGTTGATTTGTATTGGACCGAGGTGGAACTTACCGCGCCCGCCACGCCGGGAACCTACCGGTGGGAGGTCAAGTTGCCCAAGCCTCGCCCGGAACTCCCGCACGCAGGAGCCGCCTTACCATTTAGCTTTAACGCGGCAAAACGACCCGAGCACGCCGTGACCATAGAGGTTGTCAATCAAGCGACAATGGCCCCGGTCGCGCATGCTCGTGTTATGCTGCGCCCATACAGCGGCCGCACCGACGACAAGGGCGAGGTGAAGCTGGCGGCAGCCGGCGGCGAGTACATCCTCTTTGTCATGAAGGGTGAGTATGAGACCTTTCAGACGACCGTCAACGTGGCCGGCGACACAACCATCCGGGCAGAGCTGATACCCGCCCTCTTCCAGGAGGATTATCGCGGGAATCTGTGGAAGGTAGAGAGAAAAGCGTCACCGCCAGGAGGAAATCGAGGGAGGAACCGGACTGCCAGGTAGCGGTTCATCCGTGCGCAAGGACGAATGACTTGGCGTGGCGTCCGCCAGGCGCGTCCGACGCGCCAACGACCTCGGTTTCCCTGTTTTACTGGGTCGTCCAATTCATGCGTGGCTCCCGCGTCAAGCATGTAGACCATCTTGACGCGGTGACTGGTTTCCCTCCTCCGCGCGGCCGGCTTCTCCTCGATCGTGAGCAGGCTGCCTACTTCCCCGGTCAATTCCATCCCAAGCCAGACCGTACTTGTCAACTAAAACAGGCCATCCGCCCTGGTGGGCGTTGGCCGCACGCGCGGGTTATCCGGACCATCATGCTTGCCGCGTCCCGGCCCCGGTTCCTGCGGCGCAATTGCGTAGGCGTCGAGGATAGACGATAATGACGGCATTGCCCCTCCATCGATGCTCTTCATAGAAGCCCCTTGTCCAGACTTGACCGTTGCGGTCGTTCGAGAAGCTGAATTGCGGTCAAGACCCTGCAATACCTCGGCAGGGCAGCCGCGGCGCGATCCATCGTAAGGATGACACGCCTTCAGCGTTCCCTGGGGGGCACCCCGCCCCGACTAGCACCCCCTCCAAGTCATTGTCAACGCCGTCCTCGGTACAAACCGCGCTGAGGTCCGGCCGGTTTGCCTGCTGCGATCCGCCTGTGCCGTCGCCGCCCGCAAACTTCGTTGCGGTAGATCGGTCGTGTTGCGGTCGGATATGCCGTTTGGTCGCGTTTTTGCGGGCTTGACATTGCAGTAGACCTATCCATAATGATTCGTCTCCCGCCTAGTTCTTGACCTTTTCCGGCAACACCCAGACCCGACTTCTACCCTAGCGGATTTCGCGGTCGAACAGAGAAGTGATCGGGTGGATACGTCCGTAGACTGCTGCGCCTACGGTTTTCGCGTGGATGGCTAATGCAAGGAGAGCTGGATGCAACCAACGGGCAAACTCGTGCGCCTTACCGAGGAGGGAGCCAAGACGAGCTACGAACTCGGGCAGACTTCCATCAGCTTGGGGCGCGCCGCGGAAAACAGCATTGTGCTCGCCGAGCCGAAGATCTCTCGCCAGCACGCACAGATCGACTGGATTGACGATGGCTGGGAAGTTGTGGACCTGGCGTCCAGCAACGGCACGTTCGTGAATGGGGAGCGGGTTGCGCGCCGGCGGATGACGCCCGGCGACGAAATTCTAATCGGCGATTGTCGCCTGCGCTATGAGCAGGCGGGCGTGCTTCCCACCGAGGAGGAGGAGGCCGTCGCCATTGACAATGAGGCCGATCTGGAGCGAACGCTGGCCGACGCCACCGTCGCCGTCAAACTGAGCCAGGTGGACCTCCCCCGCCTGGCCGTGCGTCTGCCCGGCCGCGCCACCTGGGAACTGGCTCTGGATGGCGACGAATTCACGATTGGCCGCACGAGCGGCAACGACATCATTCTTGATCTGCCACAGGTGTCGCGGCTCCACGCCCGTTTGGTGCGCCGCGGCGACCGCTATGTCCTCAAAGACAACAATAGCAGCAACGGCACCTGGCTGGGTTCGACGCGCATCGACGAAGCGTCGTTGCAGGGCGGCGATACCTTCCAAATCGGTCCAGCCCAGCTCATTCTGAAGCATTCGGCGTCGCCCGCAGACCTAACCTTTGTCGAGGGCTTTTCCCCGAAATCGGGCAGCCGACGGCAGCCCGTGGTCGTCGTGCCCGGCGTGATGGGTTCGGAGCTTTGGCTAGGGCGGGAAAAGGTCTGGCCGAACGTGCGCATGCTCTTCAAAGACCCCGACCTGCTCCGGCTGACCGACGATTCACGGTTGGAGCCGCATGGGCTGTTGAGCGACGTTGTGGTGGTGCCCAATTTGATCAAGCTGGATCAGTACAGTCGCCTGAGCGACTATCTCGAGGAATCCATGGGGTATGCGCGGGGCAAAGACCTGTTGGAATTCGCCTACGACTGGCGGCGTGACCTGCGCGATTCGGCCAAGCGCATGGCCGCAGCCATCGATAACTGGAATGTGGAGCCTCCCATCACCATCGTTGCCCACAGCATGGGCAGCCTCGTCAGCCGCTACTACATCGAGCATTTTGGTGGGCGGCACAAGATTGGCCGGCTGATTGTGATTGGCGGTCCACACGGGGGCGCGCCCAGTATGTTGGCGCAACTGGCGACGAAGGTGGCGTTCCTCCCGTTTGGCCTGCTCGGCGACCGGCTGCGCGATCTCGTCTCCAGCTTCGACTCGGTCTACAGCCTGCTGCCCGTGGATACGGTCGTTGTCGACCAACACGGGAAGTCGTTTGGCATTATGGATGACGAAACCTGGCTGCCGGAGCATCTGTTGCCAAAGCTGCGTAATGCGCGTGAGTTTCGCCGTGAACTCGGCACGCGATCGAGCGTACCGACTGTCTCGATTTTCGGCTATGGACTAGACACCTTGACCCGGGTCAACGTGCAGCGCGACCACAGTGGCCGCTGGACGCAACTCAAAACCGTCAAGCAATCGGGCGACGACACCGTGCCCGAGAACAGCGGCATCCTGGAAGGCAGTGAGATTCACCCGGTGCAGCAACACCATGGCGCTCTCTACGTGGACAACGACGTGAAGATGCGGCTCAAGCACGAACTGATGAAGTGAGCGGGAATCGACGGTCCCCGGTGAATCGTGCAGGCAGCAACGGGACGAGGGAAGTGATGCCTCCTACAGCTTTTGGCAAATATGTAGTAACGGAAGTGTTGGGCAGCGGTGGGATGGCAGAGGTCTACGCCGGCGTTCATCCCGACCTCGGACGCAAGGTCGCCATCAAGGTAATCCTGCCGCAGTTTGCGACCGAGCGTGATTTTGAGGAGCGTTTCCGCCGCGAGGCCCGCGTGGTGGCGTCGCTGCGCCATGCCCACATTGTCCAGCTCTATGACTTCGACGTGGTGGATGGCCGTCACTTCATGGTCATGGAGTATCTGGACGGAGGCACGCTGAAGGAACATCTGCGCGCTCTCCATCAGCAGAAAGCGCGGATGTCGCTGCCGGAGATCGCCGATTTGATCGCGGCCATGGCCGGCGCTCTCGACTATGCCCACGGCCGCGGCGCGATCCACCGCGACATCAAACCGGCCAATATCCTCTTCACCGCAGAGGGCGAACCTGTCCTCACCGATTTTGGCATTGCCAAGCTGCTGGAAGATGCGGCCCACCTCACGGCGACCGGCGGCGTCGTGGGAAGCCCCTTCTACATGCCGCCGGAACAGGCTACCGGCGGCGCGGTCGATGCCCGCAGCGATCAGTATGCGCTGGGGGTGGCCCTTTATGAGATGGCAACCGGCCGCGTCCCCTTCCAGGGGAACTCGGCGGTGGCGGTGATGACGCAGCACCTCAACAGCGCCCCGCCGCCGCCGCGCACCGTGAACGCGGCGCTGCCGGTTGCCGTTGAGACTGTGCTGCTGAAGGCGCTGGCGAAGCGCCCCGCCGAGCGATTTGGTTCTGTCGGTGAACTGGCCCAGGCTTTCCGGCAGGCGGTGAACGGGCAGAGCGGCGCGGCAGTGTTCGCCCTACCCACGGACGAGAACGCGCGCACCGTTCTGAGCGACGGCGGCGCTGCGCCCGCCGACGCGATGGATGCCGCTCCGGCGGACGCCCCCACGGTAGTTCCTGCCGGCTCGCAAGCCGCCTTGTCCGCCGAGGATGCCACGACCCGCATGGCCGCGCCCGCCGTAGCTCCGTCACCGCCGCCCATGCTGCCTGCCGCGACGCCGGCCCAAGCGAGCCTGCCGCCGGTCGCGGCAAGCCGCCCCAACGATGACGGGCAGTTGTCTGCTGTACCCTCTACCGCGCCGGCCAAACCCACAACCCAACACTTCAACGTGGGCGGAATCCAGGCCGGGATCGTCAATCAGGGCGGGGAGCAGACCTTTACCGGCGACCTCACCTTCAATCTTGACTTTGGCGACATCAAGGCCGCCTCGCCCCAACCGCAAGCTCCCACGGTGGCCGCGGCTGCGGGGAGTGGCGACGCGCCGGAACTGGCCGCGCTGCTCGATGTGTTGCGCCGCGCATTTGCCGGGTCGGCGCGCGCCGACCGCCTGGCGCGTCTGGTGACGCAGTTTCACGCCCAGTTGGAGGCGCTGCCGGCTGAACGCGCCACCGACCGCAACCAGGTGGTCAAGCGCGTGCAAGCTCTGCTGCTGGAAGTGTCCGAAGCCAAACCGGATCCGGACATGGTCGAGATCATGGGGGCGAGCCTGGCGCGGGCCGTGCAACCCTTGTCTGGGGTCGATCCTGAGTTGCCCACCCTGGTCACGCACATCACGAGCTGGGTTGAAGCACTGGTACAACCGGAGTGATCTGTGACTGATGACTTTGTTGAGAATTGGCGCGGCCAACTGACCGAAAGTCTGGTCCAGGTGGCCCGGCTGGCCCCGCAGGCGCCGGAGGTCGACTTTGCCTCGGGCCTGTTGGCGGCGGGGGTGCTCTGGCCGGTTCGCGCGCGTGTGCAGGAATACGACGGCGACGCCATCGACGCGATTCGCGCCATTGCCGGGCCGCAGAGCAAACACATCCTGCGCGCCGTACAGACCTGGGACGATGATCTGCTGGCAGCGGCGCGTGCCCTCGCGGCCGCTGCCCACGCCGATCCGGCTGTGGCTGCGGCGCTGGCCGCGCTGGTGGCTCATTTTGACGCGGGCAATATGCTGGCGGCTCGTCTGGGCACGCTGCCCACAGAAGCGGCGCACCAGATCCGGGCTGCCCTCGTCAATATCGGCGGCATTGTCAATATCCAGTCTCTTACGCTCAACGTAGCGCACACGCTTGAGATCCCACCACCGCCCCGCCCGGACCGCCCACCGGAGTTAGCCGAGTTCGTGGGCCGGTCACGCGAGTTGGTCTACTATGCCGAGATGCTGGCTACCCATCACCTGGCGGTCATCACCGGCATGGCCGGCGTGGGCAAGACAGCCCTGGCGGCCACCGTAGCCCGGCAGGGCAGTCAGGCCGACCGCATTTTCTGGCACAGTTTCCGCGAGCGCGAAGGCATCGAGGTGATCATCTGGAAGCTGGCGGCCTTTCTGGCTTGGCACGGTCAGGAGGAACTCTGGCGCATGTTACAGGGCGCCTGCCAGAGCGGCGGCCAATCGCCGCCGCCGGAAACGCTCTTTGACTATCTGCTGCAGATGGTGGAAGGGCGCGCCTATCTCCTCTGCTTCGACGATCTGCACCTGGTCGAGGACGATCCGCTGTTAGCCCGGCTGGTGGAGCGGCTGCGGACGGCGCTGGCCGCGGGTAGACTCTCGCTTGTCGTCACTGCGCGGCGGGTTCCTTCTTTTCTGCAGGCTGTGGACGCGGCGACGCTGTCCGGGCTGGACGGCGAGGATGCCCGTCTGCTGCTGGACCGGTGGGGGCTGGTGCTGCCGGAGCCTCTGTTTGAGCGGCTCTACGCGCATACCGGCGGGAATGCCCAGTTTTTGACCCTGGCCATGAATATCCTGAAACAAGAGGCGGAACCGGCTGCCGCCATTGACCGCCTGGCAGGGTCCGATAACGTCGAGCGTTATCTGCTGGCCGAAGTGGAGGAGCGCCTTTCCGAGCAGGAACAGGCCGTGATGCGCGCAGTGGCGGTGCTGCTGGGTGATCCCGGCAGCCAGGATGCCGTGGAAGCCGTGTTGGGCGGCGAAAGCGTGCGCCGCACGCTGCGCCAACTGGCCGACCGTCACCTGTTGATTGTGCGCGAAGGGGCACGCGGCAGGGAGTACCACCAACATGCCATGGTCCAGACCTTCTACTACGATCTGCTGGGCCGAGCCAGACGGCGGACCATGCATTTGCTTGCCGCGGCATTCTATGAGACAGACGAGCCTGACCTTCTGCGCGCGGCCATTCACCACGAGCGGGGCGGCAACTACGCCCGTGCGGCCCAGTTGGCAACGCAAGACCCGTGGGCGCTGATCACCCAGGGGCAGATACGCAGCCTGCGCCACCTCTTGGCGCGCTTTACCGCCGGCCAACTGGCGCTGGTGGACTGGGTCAGCGTCAACTTGGCCCTGGGCCAGATCTGCGGCCTGCTGGCGGAGCAGCAACCGGCGCGCAACTACTACCAAGAGGCCCTCGATTGCCTGGCGCGGTTGGATGACAGCCGGGAAGTAACCGTGCGGCGCGTCCAGGCCCTGCGCGGGATGGGCCAACTCCTCTATAACGAGGAACCGCAGGCCGCGCTGGAATGGTTCGGGCAAGCGTTCGACGAGTTGGCCCGCGCCGGCGAACCGACCGACCAACCGACGGAAGCCGCCCTCTATCTCGACATGGGCTGGGCCTATCGCCGGCTGCACAATGTGGCGGCGGCGATGGCGGCCTTGCAGCACGGCCTGGAACGTCTCCCGCGGGGGCCGAGTCAACTGCGCGGCGACGCGCTCACGCGACTCGCCGTGCTGTATGTGTCCCAGTCCGACCTGGAAAACGCCCGCGCCTATGCTCAGTTAGCCGTGGAAAACAGCCGGCGTCTGAGCGATGTTTGGCACGCGCAGACTGTACTCGCCATGTTGGGCAACATCAAACATGCGGGCTGTGACTGGCAAGGCGCGATTGAGCAGTATACCGGGGCGCTGGCGCTGGCGACGGAGATCGGCAATCGCGCGGTCCAGGCGGCGATGGAAGTCAACCTGGGTGTCTCCTATGCCAACCTGGGCGACGCCGAGCCTGCCCTGACGCACTTGACCAATGGCCTGAGCCTCAGTGGTCAATGCAATCTCGGTAGCTATGCACTCAAGGCGCAACTCGCCGCCGGCAGACTGCACATGCAGCTTGGTCGCTGGGACGATGCCGAGCGCCATCTGAACGCAGCGGAGGAACTGGTGGCGCGGTCCGGTTCCGGTGAGGCGGCGTTTCACCTGCCGCTGATCCTCAGTGCGCGGGCCGAGCTACGGCTCCTCACGGGGCATGGCGAGCAGGCCATGAGCATCGCCGGCGAGGCGGTCGCGCTGGCAATTGCCCAGGAAAAGCAAGTCGATCTCGCCATCTGCCGCCGGGTGATGGCGCAGGTGTTGCTGGCGCGCGGCGACTACCGCCAGGCCGCGACGGTGTTGGCGGAGAGCTTGCCGCTGCTGGATGACAGGCATCGTTTCGAGGCGGCAAAGATCAAGGCGCTCTTGGGCCAGTCGCTCCGCAAGACCGGCGACACCGCGCGCGGTGATGCGCTGATCGTGGAAGCCAGGACGGTATTTACTGCCGTTGGCGCGCAATTCGAGCTGGCCGATTTGGCGCGCCAGGCGGCTATCCCTGCCGAATGATGGGAATGACCGTCACGCGGTTTGAACCCGATTGCGCCCGCCCGGCAATGCTCTGCTCGCACGCGCTCAACTTGTTTGGCGTTGTACGTTCGCTCGGCCAGAGGAGATAGATATGATC
>CAYJQA010000014.1:21680-24648 GCA_964372065.1 uncultured Litorilinea sp. | reverse complement strand
GACATGACCACCGTATAGCGAAGACTGGCGTTCGTCGTGTCCCGCAAATCCTTCGGCTTCGGCGCCAGGGAAGTCGCGTCGGCCAGTTCCGGCTTGTTCGTCTGCGCCCACGTGAAGATGGAAGCGGAGTTGATGGCCAGGATGCACTGCTCCTCCTGGTAACTCTTGTTGTTGACGGACCAGTCCCACGCCGCGGCATCCTCGGGGAACATGCCCATGTCCCAGGCTTCCTTGGCGAAGGTGAGCGAGCGGACCGCCTGCTCCATGCTCTTTTCGGCCAGGATGATGGTCTGGCCGGTTTCGTCCCAAATGTCCGCCCCGAAGTTGCGGAAGATGTCCTCGCACCAGCCGTCGTGCTGCTGCTTGACGACGCCAAAGCCCCAGCCGATCTTCTTGTCGCCCTGGTCCTCTGTATACTGCTGCGCCTGCATGCAGAGGTCACGCGTCTCATCCCACGTCCACTGACCCTCCGGCACCGTAATGCCTGCGGCATCGAAGATGTCTTGGCGGAAATGGACCATCGGCGTATCGACGGAATAGGGCAGGAAGTGGATATCGTCGTCGCGCGTGACGTAGCCGTCCAAGCGGGGCAGCCAGCCGCCGTGGGCCTCGCCGATGGCGACGAAATCGTCCTTCAGCGAAGCGGTTCCGTTCGCATCCTTCATGCGAATCGCCATGGCGGCATCCGTGAACATGGCGTCGGGCAGCGTTCCGGCTTCGAGGGCAGGCATGATCACGCCCGCATAGTCGCTGTCGGAATTGCGTGAGATGTCAAGCGTCACGCCGTTCTCTGTGCCCCACGCCTGGATGCCCTGTTCGAGCACGTCGTCGGCGGGCGGCGCGTAGGTGTTCCACATCCAGAACTTCACACTCTTTGCCTGCGCGGGCGCACCCGCGCCGCCCGGCGCCGCGACCGGGGCGGCGCATGCGGCCAGTGCCAGCGCCGCGGTCATACCGCCGGCAGCCTTGAGGAAACCGCGACGGGATAGAGTACCCTTCGATTGCATGGTTAGCTCCTCCTGAATGGAAATCGATTGTGCAGTACGAAACTGGGTAATGGGGAACGGAATACAGATCTAGTCTGTCAAGACACCACGGTTGGCGCGCCGGCAGTTCGACGCATTGGGGAACGAAATTGTGTTTACCGACAGGCGGCCCAAAGCAGCAACATCTTACCACCCAACCGGCCCACCCGCAAGAGTGCCCGGCCCCAAATTGTCCTGACGCGTCGGGTTTCCCGCTGGCCGCCGTCGCGATCGACTGGAGTGGCGGCCGGCGCAGGGGTTGGCTCTAACGGCGAATTGACAACGGTTTCGTGGCTATGCTAAGATGCTGCCACAGCAAATGGTCTGACCAGATACGATGCAACCGGTTTGCGCCGGTGCAAACCGCGTTTCCCCCGGAGACGTCGCAGTCGTCAATGCACACTCGCCTATGTCCCAGTCATAGGTCACCGACCCTGCTGCTGTCAGCTTCCACGCAACCGCTTTCAACCTACATCCGCGATCAACTTCAGGAGGAACCATGTCCGCACCTAAGTCATTGTCTCGCCGCGAATTCCTGCGCGTGGCATCCTTCAGCGCCGCCGGGTTGGCGCTGGCCGCCTGTGCCGCGCCGGCCGCCGCACCCGGCGCTGCGCCTGCCGAGGGCGGAGCAGCCCCGGCCGGCGAGAAAGTCACCATCCGCTTCCATTCGCGCATCGGCCAGCAGGAAGACACGCTGTACGACATGCAGATGCCGAAGTTCATGGCCGAGTATCCCAATATCGAGGTCGTCCGGGAGAACTTCCCCGGCGAGGAGTACTCGGCCAAGGTCTCGACCATGCTGGCCGGCGGCACCCTCGGCGATGTCATCTGGAGCGCCTTGGGCCAGGCCAAGATTCAGTTCGCCTATGCCCAAAACCAGGTAGCCGCCGTGAGTGACCTGGTCGCCTCCCAGAACGTCGACCTCAGCCAGTGGTATCAGGGCTGTCTTGACGCCATCACCATCGAGGGCAACCTGCTCGGCCTGCCTTTCAAGGCGCACCCGGGGTTGGCGGTCGTCTACTATAACCAGACTGCCATCGAAGAAGCCGGCGCGACCGTTCCCGTTGCCGGCTGGACACAGGACGACCATGTCGAACTGGCCAAGGCCCTGACCAAGACGGAAGGCGACCGCACCACCCAGTTCGGCTTCCTGCCCGGCATTGCCAACAGTTGGAAGACCTTTGTCGCGCTGACGCGCGCTTTTGGCGGCCAGTTGATCAGCGAAGACGGGACCCAATTCCTCCTGGCGGAAGACACCGGTGTCCAGGCCGTACAGTGGATGTCCGACCTCTTCAACACGCACGGTGTAGCGCCCAAAGCCGACCAGATGGTGGGCGACGCCAACGCCATGTGGATCAGCGGTGTGCTGGGCACTTTCCAGGGCGGCACCTCGGTCTCGGTCACCGGCAGTTCCATCGGCGATAAGTTCCAGTGGATGGCCGCCCCCAACGCGGTCGGCCCCGGCGGCGTCGGCGGCTCGGACTACGAGGTCGATGCCTACTGTGTCACGACCACGACCAAGAACCCGAACGAGGCGTTCCAGTGGGTGCAGTACCTGTGCAGCCGCGACAGCGGCGTGCAGTTGGGCCTGATCGGCGGCACCGTGGGCGGTCGCCCGGATGTCTACGGCGCGCCCGAACTGCTGGCCTTCCCCTTCCGTGTCGTCTTCAAGGAGATCATGGACAACGCCCAGGCCAGCCGCATCACGGCCAACTGGCGGCAGGAAGAGGCCGAGACTACCTTCCAGCAGCTCATGCAGCCCCTGTGGGCCGGTGAAGCCCAGCCGGACGCGGCGTTCATCGAAGGCGTCCGCGCCCAGATTCAGGATATCATGGACAAGCCCAAGCCGTAAGGCCGGCTTGACTAGCTAGGTCGCGGGGGGGGGGGGGGGGGGCGGGCCCCCCCCCCCGGGCCCGGGGGGTTTTTCGGGATTTTACAAACCC
>CAYJQA010000014.1:0-21670 GCA_964372065.1 uncultured Litorilinea sp. | reverse complement strand
AATAAATTCCAACCCCCACCCCCTACCGGCGGTTTTTATTTGCTGGGGGGGGGGGGCCCGGGGTCCCCGGCCCACCCGCGCAGTTGTTGGAAGGGATTCGACTTATGTCCACTGCCGTTCCCGCGCCGCGTGTGCGTAGATGGGGCACACCGCTCCAGCGCCGCGAAGCCATCGAAGGCTATCTCTGGATCATGCCCTGGCTCATCGGCTTTCTCATCTTTTCCTTGGGGCCGATTATTGCGTCGTTCTACCTCAGCTTCACCAAGTACAAGATCGCCGGCACGCCCGAATGGATAGGGCTGGCCAACTACAAAGAGGCCTTATTCACCGACAAACTCTTTTGGCCGTCGCTTAGCCGCACGGCCTACTTCACGGTAGCCACCGTCATCTTGGGCGTCGGCCTTTCCTTGTTCGCCGCCATCCTGCTCAATCAGAACATCCGCGGGCGCTCGGTTTTCCGCGCCCTTTATTATCTGCCGTCGCTGACGCCGGTGGTTTCGCTGGCGATCCTATGGATGTGGCTGCTGCAGCCCCAACTCGGTTTGGTCAACTTCGCGCTCTACAAGGTCGGCATCGAGGGACCGGGTTGGATGACCAGCAGCACGTGGGCGATCCCGTCCATGATCTTGATCACGCTCTGGTCTACCATCGGCGGCAGCCGCATGATCATCTTCCTGGCCGGGCTGCAAGGCGTCCCCAAAGAACTCCACGAGTCGGCGGAGATCGACGGCGCCAATTCGCTCCAGCGATTCTTTGCCATCACGCTGCCCATGATCTCGCCGGTGATCCTGTTCAACCTGATTCTGGGCATCATCGGTAGTTTCGGCGTCTTCAGCGTCGCCTACATCGCCACCAACGGCGGACCCAACTACGCCACCTGGTTCTACATGCTCCATCTCTATTACAACGCCTTCAGCTATTTCCAGATGGGGTATGCCTCGGCTCTGGCGTGGGTCTTCTTCCTGATCATCTTCATCCTCTCGTTCATTCAGATCAAGCTGTCAGACCGCTGGGTCTATTACGAGTTCACCTAAGGAATATCCCGGCATGGCTACTACGCAACAAAGCGCCCCAGCGGCGTTATCGCCGCATTCCGCTCGTGGCCGCGCCATGGGCAGCGCGCGACTCCGCAAACAGCTTGGCACGGCGCTCATCTACCTAGCCGTCATTGTCACGGCGCTCATGTTTAGCCTGCCGTTTGTCTGGACTGCCGGCAGTTCGCTCAAGCCCCTGACGGAGCTCTACATCTTCCCGCCGACGCTGTGGCCCACGGAGATCCGCTGGGCCAACTACCCCGACGTCTTTCGCATTGCGCCGTTTGGCCGCTTTATCTGGAACACGGTGATCATCACCGCGCTCGCCATGTTTGGGCAGATTCTCTCGTCGGCGGCAGTGGCCTACGGCTTCAGCCGCTTCCGTTTCCCCGGCCGCGACGGGCTTTTCTTCTTGGTGCTCAGCACCATGATGCTGCCCTGGCAAGTGACCATCGTGCCGACGTTCCTGCGCATCCGCTACCTCGGCTGGATCAACACCTTCATGCCGCTCATCGTGCCCTCCTATTTCGGTGGCGGGGCGTTCAACATCTTTTTGCTGCGCCAGTTCTTTATGACCATCCCCCGCGACTTGGACGAGGCCGCCAAGATCGACGGCGCGTCCTCCGTACGCATCTTCTGGAATATCCTGCTGCCCTTAGCCAAACCGGCCTTGGCCTCCGTTGCCATTTTTGCGTTTATCCAGCACTGGAACGAGTTTATCGCGCCCCTGATCTTCCTCAACTCTCCCGACAAGTTCACGGTCTCTATCGGTCTACGCTACTTCGTCTCCAACCCGTTTGAGAGCGATGAGCCACGTGAGGCCATTCTCATGGCGGCCTCGCTGATCGTGGCGCTGCCGCCGCTGGTTCTCTTCTTCAGTGCCCAGAAGTACTTTGTACAAGGCATCGTGACCACCGGCATCAAGGGCTGACCGTCACACCCACAAGTCATCTCCACGCGTGCAGCCTGCGGGCTGCACGCGTGACGCGCAAGTTCCCATCCACCGTTTGCGCTCCATTCACAACCGCCAGGAGCATCGCTCATGCAGATCACCAAGATCGACACCCACGTGGTCAACTTGGGTCACCGCAACATCCCGTATGTCATCGTCCACACCGACGAAGGCATCCACGGCGTCGGCGAAGCCTATTCCTGTGGACCGGACAAAGCCACCGCCGAGGTCATCCACGACTTTGAAGAGTGGCTGATCGGTCGCGACCCGCGCGACATCGAAGGGCTGTGGCAACTCATGTACGCCGGGTCGCGCTTCCCCGGCGGCTCGGTCGTCAACTCCGCCATCAGCGGCATCGAGCACGCGCTCTGGGACATCGCGGGCAAGGCCGCGGGGCTGCCCGTCTACCGGCTGCTGGGTGGCAAGTGCCGCGACCGCATCCGCGTCTACCAGGCTCCCTATGGGCGCACGCCGGCAGAGCTGGCCGAGAACGCCGTCGCCCTCATTCAGAAGTATGGCTACACCGCGATCAAGATGGGGCCGCTGCCCGGTAACTGGCAGGCCATGCCGTGGAATCAGGCCTTGCGCGAAGCCGAGGCCCGGGTCGGCGCGGTGCGCGATGCCGTCGGTCCGGACATCGACATCGGCCTCGACCCTCATGCGCGCATCTTCGAGGTGGGCCGCGCCGTGCAGTTGTGTGAGGTCGTCGCGCCCTTCCGCCCGTTCTTTGTGGAAGAGCCGCTGCGCCCGGAGAACTACGAAGCGATGAAGCGGTTGAGCGAATTGGTGACTGTGCCGTTGGCAACGGGCGAAATGCTCTACACCCGCTTCGAGTTCCGCGACCTAATCAACACCGGCGCGGTGAGCATCGTCCAGCCGGACATCTGTCTCACCGGCGGGCTGTGGGAAATGAAGAAGATCGCGTCCATGGCCGAAGCCAACTACATGAGCGTCGCGCCCCACAATCCCTGTGGCCCCATCGCCACTGCGGTCAACGTCCACTTTGCCGCCAGCACGACCAACTTCGTCATTCTGGAATACCACGCCGACGACGAAGGGCCCCGCCGCGACCTAGTGGATGAACCCATCAAGCTGGTGGACGGCTACCTGGAGCTGCCCGACAAGCCGGGCTTGGGGATTGACCTCAACCTGGACGCCATCCCGCACTACCCTTTCCGTAGCTGGCATCGCCCTTTCACGCTGCGCCCCGACAACTCGCTGTCCTACCAATAGCCCGGCGCGCCCAAGCCCCCGGCGACGACTCAGACCGTCGCCGGGGGCTGTTTCTCTGCACTATGCCTGCGCTCGCCGCCATAGAACCGTAGCGGCGGTATTCTACCGCCGGGGCCACCCGTAACCCCAGACGTGCGCTGGAAAGCGCACCTACGGCTGCCGGTGCATGTTCCTAGCGTTTGCGAAACCGCCCTACCCCCTGCCCGATGCGATGCAGCTCATCCCAAATCGGGGTCATGCCAGACCAGGAACCCCTTCCGCAACCACGCGTCGCGCGGGTCCACGCGATACCCCATCGCCCGCAACCGCCGCCCCGCCGCCACAAACCATCCCCGCACGCCCCACACCCGGAAGGGCGCGGTCGCGGCCGCAGCCTGCTTCCAGGCCGCCAGGAACGCGTGGATCGGCTCGCCCGGCACGACTCGCTGGATCAAGTCCTTGGGCAAGACGGGCTGAAAGTGCGCCGGTTCCGCCCCGCCGCGGAAGTTGGTGCTGAAGACCAGCGCCTCGCGCCGCCACGCCGCGCCGCCCGCGTCCTGCGCCGTGCGCCGCAGCAGATGCGCCACCCACACCCGCCCCATTGGGTCCGACGTCCCTTCCACCAGCAGCCCACCGGGCAGCACGCCGGCCGCTAGATGGGCGTAGGCGGGCGCGACTTCCTCCGGCGCATATTGGCGCAACACATTGACGGCGCGCACGATCCGTACCGTCTCCGCCGCGCCGTCCGGCCATGCGGCCAGCGGCAGGTTGAAGCCGCCCAAACGGAAGTCCAGCCCCGGCTCTGCATAGGGCTGCGCCGCGGCCACGCGGTCGGGGTCAATCTCCACGCCCAACACGGACAGCGCCGGGTTCACCCGCCGCAGCGCCGTCAGGCTCGCGACCGTCGTCACCGGCTCGAACCCGTAGCCCAAGTCGACAAAGAAGGCGCGGTCAAACGGCCCATCGCGCCGGGCGATGAGCTGCGGGTCATAGCGCAGCAGCAGCGTATCCACACGGCGCAACCGCTGATTGGCCGTCTTGCCGCGCGTCGCCTGTCCTTGCGGCCGCCGCACACGGACGCGCGGGTGCGGCTTGGGCCTGGGAGGCATGGGATCAGCCGCGATTGAGCAGCGGAGCTACCTCGCGGGCAAAGAGTTCTGTGCCTGCCGTCCGCGGGAAGTCCACCACCCGCACGATCATATACTGGACACCCGCGTCGATCCACGGCTGCAACTGCTCGGCGACCTGCGCCGGCGTCCCGGCGATGATATTGTGCCGGTAGGGCGTGGCCGCGGCGATGCGCTGGGCCTCGGCTTCCGTCTCGGCGACCGCGATGGACTCCGACGACCACGTCTTCAGGATGCTATTGAAGTCGCGGCCGATGGCGTCACAGTGTTCGGCCAGCACGTTCATCTTGTGCGTATAGGCCGCCGCGGTGTTGCCCGCCAGGTTCCACCAATCGGCGTACTTCGCCACCACACGCAGCGTCAACTGCTCACCGCCGCCGCCGATCAGGATGGGCGGGACCGGATCGGGCGCGGGCATACAGTAGGCGTTGTCGATGTGATAGTACTTGCCGTGGAAGGTTGCCGGCGACCCGGCCCACATGCGCTTGGTGATCTCCAACGCCTCGCCCAGTTGCGCGATGCGCACCGCCGGCGCGGGAAATTCATAGTTGTACGCGTGATAGTCCACCTCCAGCCAGCCCGCGCCCACCCCGTGGATATAGCGGCCGCCGGTGAACCACTGCAAGTTCGCGCCCATCTTCGCCATCAGCGCCGGGTTGCGATAGCTCTGGCCCATCACGCTGATACCGAACTTGAGCTGCGGATAGCACCCGGCCAGATAGCTCATGGTCGTCACGCCCTCCATGTAGGGCGTCTCCGGCCCCTGCCACGGAGCCCACGGCACGAAATGATCGTCCACAAAGGCCGCGTCGTAGGCGTCCGCCACGCGGTCGAGCACATCGGTGACCTGCCGCGCAAACTGGACGGCGCTGCTGCCGTCCACCGGAAACGACGGCACGTGCCAAGCAACTTTGATGCCCGCCATACTGTCTCCTTACCCGTTGAAGGGGTGTGTCTACTGGGCGGAAGTGCGATTGGAAGAAGTGCGGTCTACCACACTCGTCAAGTCCGTGCCAAAGGTCCACTGGGCGCCCGCGGTCATCGCGGCCAGCTTGGCCTCGTCCACCTCGATCCCCAGACCGGGACCGTCCGGCGTCATCAGGTAGCTGTTCTGATAGACGACCGGCGTCTTGACCACATCGGCGGTGTACAGCTGGGGGCCGGTGTTGTCGCCGGGATAATCCAGCACGCGCGCGGCCGCGGCCAGGTGCGCCACCGCCGCGGTGCCCAGGCTCAGCTCTTGGGTCGTGCCGATCAGCACGCTGGCGCGCGCCGCTTCGGCCAAACTGATCAGCCGCATACTGGCGCGCAGCCCGCCCAACAGATAGGGCGACACGTTGAGGATGTCCACCGCGCCCGCGGCCAACAACTGCCAGCCGTGATGGAGATGCAGCACGTGCTCGGACAGCGGTCGCGGGCTGCGCCGGCGAAACTCCACCAGTCCGTCCGTGTCATTGCGCGGGGCGGCGCTCTCCACCAGCATAAAATCGCAGACGCCGCGATAGCGCTCCAGCGCCATAATCGCCCGCCGCCAATCCAGCAGGTTGGAGAAGTCCAGCGACTTGATGGTCACGCGCCCCTTGAAGCGGTCGGTGAACTCGCCCAAGAACAATTCGTCCGCTTCCAGATTGACGCCCACATAGACGCGAATCAGGTCGAAGCCTTGCGCCAACTTCTCTTCGACCCGCGCCAGGTTGCCCGCCACTTCGTCCACGGCGCGCATACGGAAGATGGGATAGCAGACGCGCATGCGGTCGCGCAGCTTGCCGCCCAGCAGTTGATAGACCGGCACGCCCTGGGCGCGGCCGTTCAGGTCATGCAGCGCCAAGTCAATCCCCTGACGCACCAGCCCGGACCGGCTGTACATGTGGCCTTCGTCCGGGAAGAAGCGAATCAGGTCATCTTCGATCTTGGCGAGATTGGCCGCATCGCGCCCGCGCAGCAGATCGTTCAACATGCGCGCCAGCTCGGGCAGGTCGAACTGGTACATGGGCACGTGCGACAGGTCGCTCATCTCGCCCCAACCGGCATAGCTGTCACCCGCTTCGATCTTGACGATCACGTGCTGGTTGGCGATCCCCGTCTGGCGCGGCGTCGCCACGGGAAAGAGTTGGACACGGGTTATCTGCATGGCGCGGCCTTTGCTAGGATACCTGCCGGCGCAGGTGAGGAATGGGTTTGGCTGTCATAGTGTACCCTGCCCGGCAAAGCGCTGCCAAGTGGATGCGCCCCCGCTGTGATGGCCGCTGTGATGGCGTCCGCCGTCACGCCTAGTCACGTGACCAGGCGCTATCCTCAACACTCGACCAGGTTGCGTACTCTCCACTTGACTGATACCGGACGCGAGTGCCCGCGCTACGCTTGGATACAAGGACTGTCGCGCAACGTCGGTCCCTGGTCGCAGTCAGGTTCCACCTCCACTCACCCACCGTACCGCGCACAGTCCGCCACACACTCAATCCCCGCGGGTCGGCCGCGCCGGGACCGGTTGTCCGTTTGGCGTCTGCCCTACGCCTGGACGCCAGTTTTCGCAGCAAGGTCGATCGTCCATGAACCGCGAGAATAGGGGCGTCGTGATCTCTGCCCGCAGCAGCGTGATCGACGCTTATTTCGCCGACGAACTGCCGCGGATAGGCCACGAGTTGCGCGCCGGCGATCACAGCGAAATTGCGATCGAAGTGACGGCCCACCTGGACGCCCACCGGGTGCGCGGCATCGCCTTGATGCCCACGCAGGGCCTTCAACGCGGCGCGCCGGTGGTGGACGCGGGCCATTCGCTGCAAGCGCCGGTCGGCCGCGGGCTGTTAGGCCGCATGTTCAATGTCTTTGGCGACACCATCGACGAACGGGACGCGCCGGAGAACCTGGAACGCCGCAGCATCCATCGCCGCTCCGTCCCCCTGGTCCGACAGACCACCACCTTGCAGGTGCTGGAGACGGGCATCAAGGCCATCGACGTGTTGGCCCCATTGGAGCGCGGCGGCAAGGCCGGGTTGTTCGGCGGCGCGGGTGTGGGCAAGACGGTGCTCATCACCGAGTTGATCCACAACATGGTGGGGCGGCTGGAAGGCGTCAGCATCTTTTGCGGCATCGGCGAGCGCTGCCGTGAGGCTGAGGAACTTTACCGCGCCATGGTCGAGGCCAAAGTCCTCGACAGCACGGTCATGGTCTTCGCCCAGATGAACGAGCCGCCGGGCGCACGCTTCCGTGTCGGCCACACCGCGCTGACCATGGCCGAGTATTTCCGCGACGACATGCGCCAAGACGTGCTGCTGCTCATCGACAACATCTTTCGCTTTGTCCAGGCGGGGGCCGAGGTATCGGCGCTCATGGGCCAGATCCCCTCGCAGCTTGGCTATCAGCCGACGCTGGGCGAAGAACTGGCCGCCATCCAGGACCGCATCTGCAGCACGCGCACCGGCGCGATCACCGCGGTGCAGGCCGTCTATGTGCCCGCCGACGACTTCACCGACCCCGCCGTGGTGCACACCTTCACCCATCTGTCGTCGTCCATTGTCCTGTCGCGCGAGCGCGCCGGTCTGGGCTTCTATCCCGCCATCGACCCGCTGCTCTCCGGCTCCAAACTGCTCATCCCGCACATCGTGGGCGAACGCCACTATCGGGTGGCGCGCGCCGTGCGTGAGACGCTGGCGACCTACGAAGGACTAAAGGATGTGATTTCCATGCTGGGGCTGGAAGAACTCTCGCGCGAAGACCAGCACGTGGTAAACCGCGCCCGCCGTCTGGAGCGCTTTCTGACGCAGCCCTTCCACACCACCGAGCAGTTTACCGCCCAGGCCGGCCGCATGGTGCCGCTGGAGGAGTCGCTCGTCGGGTTCGAGCGCATCCTCAACGACGAGTTTGCCGACGTTCCCGAGCAGTCCTTGTACATGATCGGCGCCATCGCCGAGGCCGCCAAAAGCCGGGCGTAACGAGGCTCACCATGCAGTTGCGCTTGTTTCTGCCCACGGGCATCTTGGTGGACGAACCGACCACCAAAGTCATTGCGGAGGCCGAAAACGGCTACTTCTGTCTGCTGCCCAAGCACATCGACTTCACCGCCGCGCTCACACCGGGCCTGCTGTCGTTCACCAATGCCGCGGGGCGCGAGGAGTTCCTGGCCGTGGACGAGGGCATCCTGGTCAAGAACGGCAACGTGGTGATGGTCTCCGTCAAGGATGCCGTGCGCGGGCCGGAGCTTGGCGCGCTCAAGGAAGCCGTCCAGCACCGCTTCCGCCGCCTGGACGAAGGCGAGCGCCGCGCCCGGGGCGCACTGGCGCGCCTGGAGGCCGAGTTCATTCGCCGCTTTATCGAGTTGGAGCAGTAGGAGCGTGGCGAGGTGAGCGACAACCCGCGACCGACAAACCCACCGGAAGAGCGCCCGGACCCCCATGAGACGCTGGCAAGTGTGGTGGGCAGGAAAGAGGAGCGCCGCGCCAAAGGCCGGCGTGAGAGCCACAAGAACGTCTGGTTTGGGCTGGGCATGATCGGGATGATCGGGTGGTCGGTGGTCGTGCCCACCCTGATCCTGGTGGCGCTGGGTGTGTGGCTCGATCGCATCTGGCCCGGCCCGCCTTCGTGGACGCTGATGTTGCTGTTCCTGGGGGTGGCGATGGGCTGCGCCAATGCGTGGTTTTGGGTGGTCCGCGAGCGCGAAAAGCTGCCATAAGTGAGACTCCGCTATGGATGCCGCTGCCCTGTCTAGATTGGCTCAGGCCGTCGGGTTTGCCGCGGCCGGGCTTGGGCTTGGCCTGCTCTACTTTGGCGGCCTATGGCTGACCTTGCGCCGTCTGCCCACCGCGCGCCATCCGCAGTGGTTGTTCGCGGGCAGCTTTTTTGGCCGCACGTTGGTCTGCGTCGCCCTGCTCTACTGGTTGGCAGGCGGCGCCTGGCAGAACCTCGTTCTGATGCTGGCCGGCTTTGTCGTCGCGCGCAGCGTCCTGACGTGGCGCGTGGGCAGTGGGCCGCGCGCCGCCCGCCCGGCGCGCCGGGTGCGAACGAGCGAGTAGGTATAGGGCTTAGGGTTGGGGGTCCCGCCACTATGGAAATCAGTCCTGACTCGACAATCTACTGGCAGTCGGGCATTTTCAAGCTCAACGCTACCATCCTCTTTACCTGGATCGGCATGGCGATCCTGGTGCTCGGCGCGTGGCTGACCACGCGGCGTCTATCCACCGGCCCGCAAGTCACGATGGGTCAGAATATCCTGGAGGCCATCGTCGTCATGGTCCGTCAGGAGATCGAGGAGCAGATGCATGGCAGCGCCGCCCGTTTCCTGCCCTTTCTGACGACGCTGTTCCTGTTCATTCTGACCATGAATCTCCTGCATATCATCCCCGGCTTCCATTCGCCCACCGGCTCGCTTTCCACCACCGCGGCACTGGCCGTCTGCGTCTTCATCGCCGTGCCCTACTTCGGCATCACCGAGCGCGGCCTCGGCGACTATCTCCGGGAGTACGCGCGCCCCTCGGTCTTCCTGCTGCCGTTCAACATCTTTGGTGAGCTAACGCGTACCTTGGCGCTGGCGGTCCGGCTTTTCGGCAACATCATGAGCGGCGAGATGGTCATCGCCATCCTGCTGCTGATTGCCCCGCTGTTCTTCCCGGTTGTCATGCAGGCATTGGAACTGCTGATCGGGGTAATCCAGGCTTACATCTTCACGATTTTGTCCACGGTGTTTATCGCATCGGCGGTCAGCCATTCATCCTAAGCGTCGCAGGAGGCCCGTATGGACAGTGTCACCCTGATCGGTATGGTTTCGGTCGTCACCGCCGGCATCACCATCGCCATCGGCGGTATCGCACCGGCGCTCGGTCAAGGGCGCGCGCTGGCGCAAGCTCTCAGCTCGATTGCTCAGCAACCCGACGAAGCGCCGACGATCACGCGCACGCTCTTTGTCGGCCTGGCAATGATTGAGTCCATGGCTATCTACAGCTTCGTCGTGAGTCTGATCATCGTCTTTGCCAATCCCTTCTGGAACTATGTGACGGCCGGCGGAGGGGGGTAAGCGATGCAAATCGACTTCTTCACCTTCTTCGCACAGATAGTCAACTTCCTGATCCTGATCTACTTGTTGCGCCGCTTCCTCTACGGCCCCATCACACGCGCCATGGCGGGGCGCGAAGGGCGCATCGCCGCGCGCTTTGCCGAGGCCGAGGCCCAGAAGCAGCAGGCCGAGCAGGAAGGCGAGCAATACCGCGCCCAACGCCGCGAACTGGCCGAAAAGCGCGATGAGCTCCTAGCCGAAGTGCGGATCGAAGCGTCCGACCTGCGCAAGGCGATGGTGCAAGACGTCCGCCAAGACGTGGAGGCGCTGCGCGCGCAATGGTATGAGGCGCTCGAGCACGAACGCTACGCGCTCTTGCAGGAATTGCGCACGCGCATCAGCCAACAGGTCATGTTTGCTTCGCGGCGCACCCTCGCCCACCTCGCCAACGCCGACCTGGAGCAAGCCATCGTCGACTCCTTTCTCGAGCAAATCAAACAGTTGGGACCGCAGCCGCGCCCGGCCTACATGCCGCAGGACCAGACTACGGCGGAGCAACTGGTGGTACGCAGTTCCTTTGCCCTCTCCGACGTGGCGCGCCGCAAGCTGTCCGCGGCGCTCCAGGCGCACTACAACGGCGCGGCCAACGGCACACCGCCGCCGATCCGCTTTGAGCAGTCCGAGGACCTCATCTGCGGCATCGAAGTCGAAGGCCGCGACCGGCGCATCGGCTGGAACGTGAGCGACTACCTGACCACGCTGGAAGAGACGGTGGACCACACCATGGTCACCGCCTCGCCCACCTTCCAGGCAGGCGCGCTCGCGCCGATCCGCCGCAATGAGGAAGGGCTGTTCCTGGCCTAACCTGCGGTCCCCACCGGACCACCACCGAGAAGGGCCTGTCCATGCGTACCGAGGAGCAGTTGCTTGGCCGGTATCTAGACGAGACTTTTGGCGTCTTTGACCAGGTCTGGCAGGATTTCCACGCGCCGCTAACCGACGAGGAAACCGGCACGGTGACTTATGTCGGCTACGGGATCGCCCGCATCCAGGGTTTGCCCGGCGCACGCATGGAGGAACTAGTGCGTTTCCCGGACGGCCTGCTGGGCATGGTTCTGGACCTGGACCAAGACGACTTGGGTGTGGCCCTGCTGGGCGAAAGCGAGCACCTGAGCGCCGGCGATCGCGTGGCCCGCACCGGCCGCGTCATGGATGTGCCCGTGGGCCGGTCGCTGCTTGGCCGCGTCGTGGATGCGACCGGCGCGCCGCTGGACGACATGCCGCCCGTCGCCGCCACGCAGCGGCTGCCGATTGAGCGTCAGGCCCCGCCGATTCTGCGCCGCGCACCCGTCAGCGCGCCGCTCCAGACCGGCTGCAAGGTGATCGACGCCCTCATTCCCATCGGTCGCGGCCAACGCGAGTTGATCATGGGCAACCGGCAGACCGGCAAGACCGCCATCGCCTTGGACGCCATCATCAACCAGCGCGACCAAAACGTCATCTGCATTTATTGCGCCGTGGGTCAGCGCAGCAACGCGGTCGCCAAAGTCATCTCCGACCTGGCGCGCTATGACGCGCTGCGCCATACCGTCGTCATGGTCGCCAGCGGCGAGGACGCACCCGGCCTCCAGTTCATCGCCCCCTATGCCGCCACGACGATTGGCGAATACTTCATGGAGCAGGGCGACGACGTTCTGATTATCTACGATAACCTCACGCACCATGCCCGCGCCTATCGCACGCTCTCGCTGCTGCTGCGCCGCCCACCGGGCCGCGAAGCCTATCCCGGCGACATCTTCTTCATCCACTCGCGCTTGCTGGAGCGTTCGACCCACCTGATCCCCGCCGCGGGCGGCGGCTCGCTGACCGCGCTCCCCGTCGTGGAAACCAATGCCGAAGATGTGTCGGCCTATATCCCGACCAACCTCATCTCCATCACGGATGGGCAGATCTATCTCTCGCCGGGTCTCTTTCAGAAGGGCGTCCTACCCGCCGTGGACGTGGGGCGCTCCGTCTCGCGGGTCGGCAGCAAGGCGCAAGTGCCGGCCTTTGGCGCGGTGGCCGGCCCGCTGCGGTTGGCCTACAACCAGTTCGAGGAGTTGGAGCTATTCTCACGCTTCAGCACGCGTCTGGATGAGCAGAGCCGTGTGACATTAGAACGTGGCCGGCGGGTGCGCCAGATCCTCCAGCAGCCCCAGTATGAGCCGGTTCCCGTGCCCAATCAGATCGCCGCGCTCTACGCCGTAACGCAAGGCGTCCTGGACGCCATCCCGCTGGAACAAGTGTCGGCGGCAGAAACGGCGCTGACCGAGACGCTCAACGCACGCCACCCGGAACTATGCCAGGCCATGCTCGGCAGCACGCCCCTCTCCGCCGAAAACAGCGCAGCCTTACTCAAGGTCGCGCGCGACGCCACCGCCCGCTTTATCCCGCAGGCCGACCATGCAGACGGTTGAGCAGCTACGCCGCAAGATCCACACCGCCGAGGCGCTGCTGGGGGTCGTCAAGACCATGCGCACGCTGGCCGCGGTCAACATGCGCCATTATGAGCTGGCGGTCGCCGCCCTGGCCGAATACGAGCACACGGTCGAAATGGGCCTGCACATCGTCTTGACCGAGCAGAACGGTGAAGTGGTCAGCCACATGCCGGACGCCCGCCGCACGTTGGGAGCCATCATCTTCGGTTCCGACCAGGGTCTCTGCGGCCAGTTCAACGACCGCGTGGTCGACTTCGCCGTCGCCCAGTTACGCGGCCTCACCGACGCCGGTAGCAAGCGCCTGATCATGGCGGTGGGCGCACGCTGCGCCGCGCTGTTGGACGACATCAAGCAGCCGGTGGACAGCTTGCTTGGCACGCCCGGCGGCATCGGCGGCGTCGGCGAACTGGTCCAGGCCCTCGTCGCGGGCATCGAGAAATGGCGGATGCAGGCCGGCGTCGACCGCATCCTCCTCTTCTACAACCGCCCGCTGGGCGGCATTGCCTATCAGCCGCAGCAGATCCAGCTGTGGCCCGTAGACTTGGACTGGCTGCGCGAGTTGGAGCAGCGGCGCTGGCCGGGACGCTGTCTGCCCACCTACACCATGGATCGCACCGCGCTCTTCGCCGCGCTGATCCGCCAGCATCTCTATGTCGCCCTCTTTCGCGCCTGCGTGGAATCGCTCGCGGCCGAGAACATCAGCCGCGTGGCCTCCATGCAGAGCGCCGAGCACAACATCCAAGAACGGCTGGACGAACTGACGCTTCGCTATTACCGCCAGCGCCAGGAATTGATTACCGCTGAGTTACTGGACGTCGTCACCGGTTTTGAGGCTGTCACGGGCGCGCTGTAAGGGAAGCAACTCGCCCGGCTGCGGGGCGCGCCTTCGGTGCGGGCGAAACCTTGCGCCGCGCCCATTCTTTGGTCTCCGGGACGCATGCAGTACAATGAGATCGGCGCCGGCAACTTGCCAACATGGCGTCGTCGCCTCCTCAATTGTTCCCTGCAACGCGTTTCACTTGTCTAGCTAAGGACATCAGGAACCATGATTAAGCTCGCGGAAGCGCTCCCGCCCAAGCCGTCTCCCCTGTGGAAACTAGTGAAGCAGACCGGCGTCAACTACGTCGTCGGCGGTATGGACTTCAGCACGCTCAACACCGCCAAGTCGAAAGATGACCTGCCCTGGGGCTACATGTCCCTCCTGCGCGTCAAGACCGCCTATGAGGACTTCGGCTTCAAGTTCGATGTGCTGGAAAGCCGCCCGCCGCTAAACAACGCCAAACTCGGTTTGCCTGGCCGCGACGAGGAAATCCAGACCGTCATCGACCTGCTGCAAAACATGGGCAAGTTGGGCATTGGCGTCTGGTGCTATGAGTGGATGCCCGTCTTCAACTGGATGCGCACCTCCACCACCATCCCCGCGCGCGGCGGCGCGCAGGCGACCGGCTTCGACTTCGAGTTGATGAAGGACGCGCCGCTCACCGAGTATGGCATCGTCACCGAAGACCAACTGTGGGCGAACCTCAAGTACTTCCTCGACGCCATCATTCCGGTGGCCGAGGAATCGGGCGTCCTGCTCGCCATGCACCCGGACGACCCGCCCCTCTCGCCCATCCGCGGTCTGGGCCGCATCATCAGCAGCATCACGAACTATCAGCGGCTCATCGACATGTATGACACCGAAGTCAACGGCGTCACGCTCTGCCAGGGCAACTTCGCCTTGATGACCGACGATCTGCCGTCCGTGATCCGCGACTTTGGCAAGCAAGGGCGCATCCATTTCGTCCACTTCCGGGACGTCAAGGGCACGCCCAAAAAGTTCGTCGAGACCTTCCACGACGAAGGCAAGACCAACATGCTCGAATGCATGAAGGCCTATCGGGACATCGGCTTCGAAGGCGTCTTGCGCCCGGACCATGTGCCCACCATGGAAGGCGACAGCAACGAGCACGCCGGCTATTCGTCCATCGGGCGGCTCTTCGCCATCGGCTACATCAAGGGCCTGCGCGAAGCCGTCTACAACCAGCGCGAAGAATAGCGTACAGCCCAGAAGGAAACACCGTCACGCAGCAAGGCGTCTCGCCCAGCCCGACCCACCGGCGGAGATCCCTTGCTGCGTCTTCTTTTTCTTGGTGAACCCCATGACCTGGACTCTTGACCCCACCAGCCAGCCCGACCAAGCCGACGTCGCCACGGTTGACCGCGGTCTGCACATGCACAATCGCGCCAATCTAGGCGAGAGCATGGCCGGCACCTTCCGTCGCTTGGCCGTCTTTGGCCGCGCGACTGATGGGACCATCGTGGGCGGCGTGCACGGCTGGCTCTATTGGGAATGGCTCCACATCGACACCCTCTGGGTCGCCGAGGCACAGCGCGGCCAAGGTCTCGGCTCGGCCTTGATGCGGGCCATGGAAGCCCTGGCTACCGACCACGCCGCCACCGGCATCCACCTGGAGACGACCGATTTCCAAGCGTTGCCCTTCTACCAAGGGCTGGGCTACACTGTCTTTGGGGAACTGCCCGGCAAGCCTGCCGGCCACACCTGGTACTATCTACAGAAGCGTTTGAGCTAACGCCAACGGAATGGAGCCTTGTCCATGCACCGCACACTACTTCGTCGCTGGTTCCCGCTTGCGGTGTTGCTTGCCACGCTCTTTCTGCTGGGGAATGTGTCCGCGCCCTACTTTGCCTGTGACGGCCTGCAGGAAGGCGACCCGTGTACCTGGGGCTACAGCTGTCGCGCCAACGGACGCTGCCAGATCTCCGATGAGTGGGACGACGATCCCGACACGGAACTCAACGAGTCGCTGATCTGCGACACCAGCGCCCGCTAGGCTGCCCATGCCGCTCACGCCAGCCTGGATGCAGGCCGTTGCCCTTGCCTGCACGCTGACGGTCGAAGCCGCGGGCATGGCGCTGTTGGCGCGGCCGCTGGGCGCGGCGTCGCGCCGCCGCGCCGTCCTGTTCGCCCTGGGCGTCAATCTCGTCGTGCATCCGCTGTTCTGGTGGGGGCATACACGCCTTAGCGGGACGGGACAGGCGGGCTTGCTGGGGGCCGAAGCGATCGTCGTCGCGGTCGAAGGGCTGTGCTATGCTGTGGGCTTACCGCTGGCCTGGCGGCGCAGCCTGGGCCTAAGTCTCATTCTCAATCTCGCCTCTTACTCCACAGGTCTGGCGCTCTGGTCCTGGTGGCGCTAACACCTAGAACGGATACCCTGTGTCCACCCTCATCTTGCCCAGTTGGTTCACCGACCTGAGTCCCGTGTACCAGGCGCTCCTCGCGGGCTGCTTCACCTGGGCGGTGACGGCCGCGGGCGCGTCCGCCGTCTATCTCCGCCGCGCGTTTCCCCGCTCGGTGTTGGACGCCATGCTAGGCTTTGCCGCGGGGGTGATGATCGCGGCGTCGTTCTGGAGTCTCCTGGCCCCGGCCATCGAGATGGCCGAAAGCCAGGGCGCGCCCGGCTGGCTGCCCGCGCTGACCGGCTTCCTGGCCGGCGGCGTCTTCTTGCGGCTGGCGGACCAGTTCCTGCCCCATCTCCACCCTGGTCTCCGCATGAGCGAGGCGGAAGGCGTGCGCACCACCTGGCAGCGCACGACGCTGCTGGTCATGGCGATCACCCTGCACAACATCCCCGAAGGGCTGGCCGTGGGCGTCGCCTTTGGCGCGGCTTATCACCAGGACATCGCGACCGGGGCCACCCTGGGCGCGGCGGTCGCGCTGGCGGTCGGCATCGGTCTCCAGAACTTCCCCGAAGGCATCGCCGTCGCCATGCCCTTGCGCCGCGAAGGCCAGTCGCGCTGGCGCAGCTTCTGGTATGGTCAGCTCTCCGCCGTGGTGGAGCCGTTCGCCGCCGTATTGGGCGCATTGGCCGTGGTCGCCATGCGTCCGCTGTTGCCCTATGCCCTCGCCTTCGCCGCCGGCGCGATGATCTACGTCGTCGTCGAGGAACTCATCCCCGAGTCTCAACAAGACAAGCTCACCGACCTCGCCACCACCTTCACCATGATCGGTTTCGCCGTCATGATGTGGCTGGACGTCGCGTTGGGGTGATGGACCGACTTCGCGGATATTTGTCGGCCTAACTGTCTGTATCGGACTCGGTCATTACTCTGAAGACTCGTACACCTGGTCTCGCCTGTTGTTTGCTTAAATTCGTCTTCAGGCCAACCACCATTCCGAATTCGGCCGTCCCAATTGTCTGGTTATCGTGCTGCAATGATTCGCAGATTTGCTCTTCAAAGATGACAGGTAGCTCAAACGCCAAGCGATCTCCCAGTCGAAATGTCGTCCCGTCAACTTTTATGCCGACAACTCCCAACTTCTCTATATACTTCTCAACGACACCGACATATGCATAGTGTTTCGGAACTGGGTCAATCCTGCATGAGCCATAAAACAGATCGCGAATGTGTCTATGTTCCCACTGATTCTTTAGGAAGCTGCGTACCAGACGGTGCAAATCCCATGCAGTAAACAGCCCAATCGACTGCACTGCTGCGACCTCGACTATTTCCTGCCGGAAAGGCGCTGCATTATCCCTATCCAAAGGAGGAAGATTTCTCTGATGATTGATGATGCTTAATCCCCTGACATCCGTCCGGTCCCATTCTCTTGTCCTGAGAACTACGTATCTTTCAACGGCCAGAGCATCATCATAGGTGGGAAGGCCACTGACACCTTTCACCTCGACAATAAGGATCGGTTCGTTGTCACGAATCTGCAAATCCTCCCTGTTTTGCCTGTTAATACCATCGTTCCTGAGTTGTTGATCGACGTCAACAATGTTGGAGAACCCGAGAACACTCAGGCTTTTTTGAACGGCATCAACAAGTTCGTCGCCTGTTCCGCGTACGAGGTCAAATAGGTACTTGTTCGCTTCTAGTTCACCCTGAATTTGCTGTTCTAACGCAGCAACTTCCGATTTGGCTCTATCTTGGATTCCGGCTATTTCTTCCTTGAGTGATCGAATTTCGGGGAGTTCATATTCTGGCAGATGCGCCCAACTGGCCTGCTCATACTCTGGGAACAACCTGGGAGCAACACCCGGTAGATACTCCTCTATAAGGTACGTAAGTAGCGAAACCTTATCTTTGATGTTCGGTAGTACCAGTAAACAACCTTGCCCGTCATCCTGCGGCAGCAACAGCCCCGCGACAGGTTCTTCATACTTGTTTTGTAGCAGCGTGATCCACTCATTGTCGATATTGTGGCTAGGTCTGACTGTGCAGCTATACGTTGCAGTGCCAAGATGTCCCGCAAGGTGTATTCCAAGAGCCGAGTTTCTTGCGGCATTGTCGGAAAGAGTCATTTCCACGCCATGACCATCACCTATCAGAATGCTATTGGCTGTTACGCTTAGAAACGAGTAATTGTCGAGTTTTTCCGGCCGTTCCAGGTACATGCTTGATTCATCGTAAACGCGGAAATTCTGCGCCTCAAGAGCGTGGGCGAAGACGATGAACACGCCTCCCGCGTTCAGTATCCTATTGAAGTCCGGACGAACCGCATACCCATTTATGATCCTTGGATTAACATAACCGTCCTCAGCCGAAACCGTCATATACTTTACGCTGTCTACTTCCACGTTTGCGGACTGGCGGCTTGCAGTTCGATCAAGATTGTAATGAAGGTCGATGACGATGATCTCAAATTCCTTGAAATCAAATGGCAGACTGCACGCACGATTGACGGGCACAAAGCCCTGTTGAGGCTTAATGGTATATGGAGTGCCAAGCGAACCAGCCACTGCATTGAATCCCCTGTCAGCGAGTGCGCTAACAACGTCATCATCCAGGTCTAGCAAGAGGATTTTGGGGTGCTCGTATTTGCGAGTCGTCACGGGGTTTATGTCTCCGGTGGTGTCTCTGACTGGCTCAGATGTTGGCACGCTGTTTGCTGATGTATGTCCAGTCTGAAGTTCATTCGGTTTCGAACGAAACCAACTAAACCATCTCACCATGTGCATGTCCTCTCGGGGATCGGACGGGACAGCTATTGCCTCATCCTTTGCTGATTAGCCCACCGGAAGTGACTTCCCGCCTCCATACAAATGACATTGCTGTCGATCGCGATCGGTATCTACGCCGGCGCAAACAACCCCAACCCCACCAGAATGTGACTCACCTCGGCCTTTTCGCGCTCGCTTAGCTCGCTGATGGGCGGGCGCACCGCGGCCAGGCACAGGCCCATCTGTGACATGGCTTCCTTCACCACGGAGACGTTGTTGCCGTTGTGATGGCGGGCGCGCAGTTCCTCAAAGGGCCGTACCTTCGCCCAGACTTCCATCGCCTGCGCCGTGTCGTTCGCCTGGAGACAGGCCAGCAGCCCAATCGAATAGTCCGTGACCACGTTGACCAGCCCCGACGTAAAGCCCACCGCGCCGCCCGGCCAAAAGAAGGGCGCCCACGACTCCGCCACGCCGCAGATCCACGCCAGCCGCGTCCGCCCCACTTCCTGCACCGTCGCGGCAAAGCGCAGCGGGTCCGGCACGGCATACTTGATCGCCACGCAGTTCGGGCACGCATCGGCCAACCGCGAGAGCGCCGCGGGCTGCAGCGTCGCGTCGCGCAGATAGGGGATCACCGCCAGATCGGGCACGGCGTCGGCGACCGTCTTATGATAGGCCACCCAACCCTCATCCGACTTGAACGGGTGCACGGGCTGATGCACCATCACCGCCTGCGCGCCCTGCCCCGCCGCATAGCGCGCCATCTCCGCCGCGGTGCGGGCATCATAGCCCACGCCCGCCACGACCACGGCTTGGCCGCCCGCGGCCTCCAGCGTCACGTCGACTTCGCGGCGCTGCTCGTCCGCGGTCAACGAATAGAACTCGCTGGTGTTCCCGTTGGGCGTCAGGACGGTGATCCCGCCGTCAATCAGCCGTTCCACCAGGTGGGCATAGGTATCGAAGGCGACATCGCCTTGGGCGTCAAACGGGGTCACGGGGATGGCGTTGATCGTCGCCAGCGCCGTTTGTAGATGGGCAAAGTCCATGGGTCGGTTCCTCTCCGGGCAGGGTCGCATGGCGGCGACCGGGGCAGGTTACGCTGCCCACCCTTATAGCATGGCGCTCCGCACGCGTCAATTGGCTGCACAGGACGCCGCCGCGGTGCGTGCGGCAACCGGACCGCGCCCCACTCGGCATGTCGCCCTACCCCCATTCCTTTGATGATCTGACCGCATTCAGGGTACACTACAGACGTTTGTGTTCCCTATCTTTCTCCCCAGAAGCGCCGTAGAAAGCAGGCAGCACTGTGAAGATCACAAAGCTGGAAACCTTCTTGGTAAAACCGCGCTGGCTGTTCCTCAAGGTCCACACCGACGAAGGGTTGGTCGGGTTGGGCGAGCCGATTGTGGAAGGCCGCGCGTTGACCGTTGCCACGGCCATCAGCGAATTGGAGCCTTACCTGATCGGCCAGGACCCCACGCGCGTCGTCCACCACTGGCAGGCCATGTACAAGCACGCCTTTTATCGGGGCGGCCCGGTCCTCACCAGCGCCCTCTCCGGGATCGACCATGCGCTGTGGGACTTGGCGGGCAAGGCTGTCGGTTTGCCCATCTACAAGATGCTGGGCGGCCCCACGCGCGACCGCATCAAGGTGTATGCCCACTGCCGCGGCGCGACGCCCGAAGAGGCCGCGGCCCACGCCAAGGAACTGGTCGCCAAGGGCTTCAAGGCGCTCAAGACCGGCGTCTCCACGGCCAGCCTGGTGGGGACCGTGCGCTACGCCGAGCGCCAAGCCGCCGGTCAAGAGCCGATCCCCAGCAACGCCGTCGCCATCCCGCATCGCCCGGCCCGCATCATCGAGACGCCCGGCTTTGTCAGCCGCGCCGCCGACCGCTTCGCCGCCATCCGCGAGGCCGTGGGCGACGAGATCGACATAGCGATTGACTTCCACGGCGCGATCAGCCCGCAGACGTCCATGATCTTGATCAAGGCGCTGGAACCCTACCAGCCCATGTTCATCGAAGAGCCGGTCCAGTGTCAGAATGTGGACGTGCTGGCCGACATCGCGCGCAAGACCCACCTGCCCATCGCCACCGGCGAGCGCATCTTCACCAAGTGGGGCTTCCGCGAGGTTCTGGAGAAGCGCGCCGCCTCCATCCTCCAGCCCGACATCTCCCATTGTGGCGGCATCTTCGAAGCGCGCCTGATCGCGGGGATGGCCGAATCGTACTACGCGGCCGTCGCGCCCCACTGCCCGTTGGGTCCCATCTCGCTGGCCGCCGGCATGCACCTCGACGCGTCCATCCCCAACTTCGTGGCCCAAGAAAACACGACCTTTGGGGAGGGCTATCTCAAGAAACCGTTTGTCTTCAACGACGGCTATCTGGAGCTGCCGACCGGGCCGGGGCTGGGCATCGAGTTGGACGAGGAAGCCATGCAGGATAAGCTCGGCCACGACTGGCGCAACCCGCAAACCTTCCACCCCGACGACGGCGCGGCCGTCGACTGGTAGCACGCAGGCATAGTTCGCCCCAATCACGAGGAGACACGACGCGATGAAGATCACCGCCATCAAGACCGCCGCGACCAGCGGTCACGGCATGCATCTGTGGGTGAGAGTCGAGACCGATGCGGGCATCACCGGCATCGGCGAGTGTGTCCACGGCGGCCTCCAGGCCATCGCCATCCTGCAGTATCTCGCGCCCAAGATCGTCGGCCGCGACCCCTTTGCCATCGACGCCATCTTCGAGGACCTGCGCCGCTCCCACGTCTTTGACGGCGGCACCGGCGGCGCGCTCATCACCGCGCTGACCGGCCTGGAGATCGCGCTGTGGGACCTCAAGGGCAAGGCGCTCAACACGCCGATCTACGAGTTGATGGGCGGCAAGTTCCGCGACAAGATTCGCGTCTATGCCGACTGCCAGGTCGCGCCGG
>CAYJQA010000013.1:21950-25299 GCA_964372065.1 uncultured Litorilinea sp. | reverse complement strand
ATGGTGAAGATCTCGAGCGTACCCGACTCAATGTAGCCCGCAATGGCGTTCATCGCTTCGGCAAACTCGGTCATGGCGAACAATTGGCCGCGCTGATGTTCCCATTCGCCGGCGCTCTCCACATCAAACTCCTCGACGATCGTGTGCATGGGACCGGTAAGGTCCGACAATACACGTAGATCGACGCCTATGCTCTGCCGCATGATGGACCGGCTCGCTTTGAGCGCGTCGATCACCTCCTGCGCGTGATTCCACTTGGTGCGAAGTACATAGCGGACGCGTACCATGCTCGGTTTCTCCTTATGCAACGTGCAGCGCCAGATGGGGGATGACGACAAGCGAAATGAAGGATGCCATCCTCCTGCGAACGGGGACCGGACCACCCCCTCCGGGAGAGTGGACTGGGCCGGCATTCGGGCCGCGGGCGCGAGAAAGCGGGATGCGTATGACGATGGGTAGTTGCCGCAGCGGATTGGAGATCAGCCGGACGGCTTGCGCACAGAGGAAGGACGATGCGCCGCCGGAAGCATCACCACTATAGCACGAAGCGGAGCGCTGTCAATGCGGTGAAGGCTGAACCGTCCAGGGCCGGCGCAACACGGGACGGTTGCCGTTTTCAGCCTTTGATGCCGCTGAGAATCACGCCGCGGATGAAATAACGCTGGGCGACAAAGAACACGGCAATCATGGGGAGGCTCATGAGAAACGCGATAGCCATCATGTAGTGAATCTCGGAACCGAACTGCCCGCGGAAGAGATTCATGCCCAACGCCAGCGTGTAGTTCTCGCGGCCGGTCAGGAAGATGAGGGGGCCGAAGAAGTCGTTCCAGGTGGCCTGAAAGGTGAAAATGCCCACGGTGATCAGCGCGGGCAGCGAAAGGGGCAGGAAGATGCGATACCAAATCTGCAGCCGGCTGGCCCCGTCAATGTACGCCGCGTCTTCCAGTTCCGCCGGTATCTGAAGGAAGAACTGGCGCATGAGGAAGATGTTGATCGCGCCGCCGCCAAACCAGGCCGGGATGATGAGCGGCTTGAACGAGTTGAGCCAGCCGATCTTGAAGAACAAGACATACAGCGGGATGAGCGTCACCTGCGCAGGGAGCATGATCGACGCCAGGGTGGCGACAAACCAGAAGTTGCGGCCAGGGAAACGGATGCGCGCAAAGCCGTAGGCAACCAGCGACGAGGTCAGCATGACACCACCCAGCACCACAATCGAAATGTACAGCGTGTTCAGCAGCCAGCGCGTGAAGTCCATGCCGGGGTGAAACCAGGCTTCCGGGTAGTTCTGGAGCGCCAACTCGCGCGGGATGATGGTGGGGGGGAAGTAGTAGGCTTCCTGCGCCGTCTTGATGGACGTGAGCAGCATCCAGAGTAGGGGGAGGATAAAGACAAAGGCGACGACGCCGAGAACGGCGTACACGGTCGCGGCGTGCACCAAGCCGTTTAGTTTGCGCCGGCGGGCCAGGGTCCGCGCGGTCGCGTGGACCGCGGGCACCGACCTGGATAGGCTGGTCATCGCTTCACCTCATAATGCACCCAAGCATCGGACGAACGAAAGAGGGCCATGGTAAAGGCCAGGATGATGGCGAAGATGATCCAGGCCATGGCCGACGCCATTCCCATGAACTGCCAGCGAAACGCTTTCTCGTACAGGTTGAGGTTATAGAAGTACGTGGCGTAGAGCGGGCCACCTTTGGTCAAGACAAAGGCGGGCACAAAGTACTGGAACGCGGCGATCAGCCCCGTGATGAGCAGGAAGAAGGTCGTGGGCGTGAGTTGGGGGAGGGTGATGTGCCGGAACAGGGCGATTTCGCTCGCGCCGTCAATCTTGCCGGCCTCGTACAGTTCTTCCGGGACGCCCTGGAGCCCGGCGAGGTAGATAACCATGGACGGACCGATCCCCCACAGCGCCAGCATGATGAGCGTGGGCAGGGCGGTGTTTGGCTCGTTGAACCAGGTGCCGCCCGGTAGACCGGCGGCGGTCAGCACCGCGTTGACCAGGCCGCGGTCGGGAAGGAACAGCCACCCCCACACAAAGACGGCAGCCACGATCGGCACGATGGTCGGGATATAGAGAATCGTGCGGAAGATGTGCATGCCGCGCAGCTTCTGATTCAGGAGCAGCGCGGCGGCCAATGCGCCGACAAGCGTCAAGGGCGTCGCCGTGATGGCATAGACGATGGTCACTTGCAGCGACTTCAAGACGCGTAAGTTGGGCCGCGTGAACATGTCGACGTAGTTGCGCAGGCCCACCCACTCCGGCGGACGCAAGACGGTGTACTCGGTGAAACTGAAGTAGAGGGAGGCCAACATGGGGCCAAAGACAAAGAGGATCAAGCCCAGGACCACGGGCATGATAAAGAGATAGCCCGCCACGGCATCGCGCCAGTAGAGCGAACTGTGGCGTCGCCGCCGGTGTTGTGAGGTGGTTGTGGCTGCCATATTTCCTGCTGCTGCGGCTAGGCCGTGATGCAGCAGGGGGCCGATGCGACCCTGCTGCATCACGGTGACTGCGAGAGAAAGGCGAGGCTGTCAGTCCGTTAGGCGGTTGACTTGGGCGATCTCAGACTATTGGGCCGCCGTGTCCAGGCAGGCCTGGATTTCGGCGTCCGCGTCGGCGAAGGCCTGCTCCACCGTTTTGGCTTCACGGATAGACTCCTCCAGCGCGGTGCGGATGGTCTGGTTGATCAGTCCGGCGTAGAGGCTGCCGCATTCGGAGGGATAGCCCATGGGCGGGAAGATGCCCGCGTCACCGCCGCGGATGAAGGCGCGGATGTTGCTGGGCGGCGCCTCGAGTTGGTCGAAGAGCGGATCCTCCGCCATGGACTTGAGCAGCGGCATGCCGCTGTAGTTCTCCAGAATCAGGCGTTGGCCGTCTACCGACGCCAGGAACTTGATTAGCTCCCAAGCCTCCTGCGGGTGCTTGGAGTCCATGCTGATGCCGTAACCATAGGTGCCCATGCCGGTGGCATGCTTGACCGGGTGGCGCGGCGCAACGGCGACGTCCCACTCAAAGTCCGTGATCTGCTCGCGATAGCTCTTCATGTTGCCGGGAATCATGAACATGGTGGCGCAACTACCACCGATAAAGCAGCCGTCGCGGCCGCCGGGCAGGTCAATGCCGAGCGGAATGGTCACCTTGTGCTTGGTCCACTGGTCCACATAGGCCTGGATACCGGCCAGTGCTTCGGGCGTGCTAAAGGTCGAGGTGGTGAAGTCCTCGCTCACGGGTTGGCCGCCGTAACCGACGACCCACGGGATGAAGTAGGCCCACCAGTCCCACCCCTCGGCGCCACCGTTGGCGATGCAGTAGATGTCCGGGTTCTTCTCCTGGACGATCTTGCAC
>CAYJQA010000013.1:18508-21940 GCA_964372065.1 uncultured Litorilinea sp. | reverse complement strand
TCCCAGGTCCACTCATCGGTGGGCAGGGGCGCGCCGGAGCTTTCAAAGAGCGTCTTGTTATAGTACATCTGGACGCTGTCCCAGGAGGCCGGGATCATGTAGGTGCCGGCAATGCCGGGGACCTGGCCTAGCGCCAAGATGTTCTCATAGACGTCGTCGAAGGAGAAGGTGTCGTCCACCTCGTCAAATTGCTCCAGGTCCATCAGCACGTTGTTGGTCACAAAGGGGACCGTGAAGAGGTCGGCGGAGAAGACGACGTCGGGCAGGTTCTTGGCGGCGGCCTTGGCGTAGATGCCCTCGGCATAGTCGCCCGTGGCGCAGTCCACTTGAACCTTGATGCCGGGATGGCTTTCTTCGAACTTGGCAACCATGGCGTCGGTGACGGCGATGGACGAGGGGAAACAGGCATTGAGGTAGCTGAGGGTGATCGGTTCGGCGGCGGGGGGTGCGCCCGCCCCACCGCCAGGTGCAGCCGGCGCGACACATCCGGCTGCGACCAGGGCCAACAGCCCGGTCACAACGAAAAGGCGAAGGGCGCGTTTGCGCCACAGCGGGGCAGAGCCAAACATAGGCAACTCTCCTTGGTACCCTGATTAGGTTGTGTGGAACAGCAGTAATGAGTGCGCGCCGCGACCCGCAAACGCCGAATCTTTACCGGAGAGACCACACCAGGACAGCGGGTATGGTTGGGGTTAGGGAGCGATCCGGTATTGGAGCGTGGACGGTGAAAGCGGCGACGGGAAAAATAGCACAGGCATAAGGGCCTGTCAACCGCCGCGCGAGGTCGCGGAGGGAATCCGGCGGGCAGAGGCAGATTCCGGCGCAGGCCGGCAGCCAGATTCGGGCGCGACCTAGTGGGATGCCACGGGCGCGGCCGCGCCAGGCTCCTCGTGTGCGCCTACCAACTGATGGCGGTGGAGGCGCGCATAGTAGCCGCCGGCTTGTAGGAGCGTGTCGTGGCCGCCGTCTTCGACGATGCGCCCGCGGTCCATGACGATGATGCGGTCGGCGCTGCGGACCGTGCTGAGCCGGTGGGCGATGACAACGCTGGTGCGCGTCCGCAGGACGCGTTCCAGGGCTTCTTGAAGCAATGCCTCGGTGGCCGTGTCGATACTGCTGGTGGCTTCGTCTAGGATGAGGACGCCGTCGGGGCTGAGGGCAAGGGCACGCGCCAGCGACAAAAGCTGTCGCTGGCCCTGGGAGAGATTCGATCCGTTGGGCAAGACCATGAAGTCATAGCCGCCCGGCAGGGCTTCGATGAACTGGGCGGCGTTGCTGAACTCGGCGGCAGCGCGAATCTGGGCGTCAGTCAGTTCCTTGCGATAGAGGCCGATGTTAAAGCGGATGGTCCCGGCCAGACAGATGGGATCCTGGGGCACGACGGCGACGGCGCGGCGCAGGTCCTCAAGGCGGAAGCGGCGCAAGTCGATCCCGTCCAGCGTGACGGAGCCGACGCGCGGGTCATAGTGGCGCGCCAGTAAGCTCACCATGCTCGATTTGCCCGCGCCCGTTGCGCCCACGATCGCGATGGACTGCCCGGCAGGGATCTTGAGGTTGACCCCGCGCAGCACCGGCTCGTCGGGCAAATACCAGAACTCCACGCCGCGATACTCGATCTCGCCGCGCAAGGGGGTGGGAATCGGCTGCGGGTCCGCCGGGCTGTCCACGCCCGGTTCGGTCATGAGCATGGCATAGATCCGCTCGGCCGCACCCAGCGCAATTTGCACCGCATTGTACTCTTGGGAGAGGCGGAGCACGGGCTGGAAGGCGCGCTCGGTGTACTGGATGAACGCCACCAGGGTTCCCAGCGTGGCCCAGCCGGCCAAGACGCCTTGTCCGCCGCCATAGAGGATCATGCCCAGACCGATGGACGCCAACACTTCTTGGACGGACAGAAAGAGCGCGCTGTGCCAGCGCAGTTCGACGAGCGCCTCACGGTAAGTCCGGTTATAGACCTCGAACTCGGTTTCGCTCTCTTCTTCACGGTTGAAAAGCTGCACGACGGTGAGGCCGTGCAGGTGCTCGTTGAGGAACGAACTGATCCGCGCCTGAGCGTTGCGTTCGCCGCTGGAGGAGCGGCGGATGCGCGCGCGGAAGTAAGTCGTCACGAAGCCGACCAGCGGCAGGATCGCCAGGGAGAGCAGGGCCAGCCGCCAGTTGACCACGAACATGACGACCACGATCACGATCAGGGTGACGCCTTCGACCAGCACGATCACGATGCTGTGCGACAACACGGCGTTCAGTTGGTCGATGTCATTGGTGAGCCGTGAGACCAGGTCACCCGTGGGTGTGGCGGTCAGGAAGCGGTGGTCCTGATGCAGCATTTGGCGCATGACGCGCGTGCGGAGCTCGGCTAGCGCGCGCTGGCCGGCTTGCTGCAAGAAATAGGTGAAGCCGAAGTTGAGGACAAAGAGGCCAATGGCCGAACCGCCGTACAGCGCGGCGATATTCCATAGGGCTTGCCGGTTGCCCTGGGCGATAGGGCCGTCAATTGCTTGTTGCAGCAGATAGGGCGGCACGGCGTTGAGCGCCGAGGTGGCCAACATGAGGACCAACGCGGCGAAGAGCCACTTCTTGTAGGGAGCCAGCGAACTGCCCAATAGCTTGAACAACGCCGAGTCTTGGCTGGCAATCTCGGACAGTTTACGCCGCTGCTCGTCGGTATGCTCAGGTGCTTGCGCCATGACCCTTGCCCTCCGCGGCCTGCAGAACTTCATGGCGGTACATTTCGGCATACGCGCCGCCGGCAGCCATGAGACTGGCGTGGTCGCCCTGTTCGACGATGCGTCCGTGATCGAGCACTACGATCGTGTCGGCGTCGCGCACGGCGGCCATGCGCTGCGTCACGATGACGCAGGTGCGCTGGGTACGCGTTTGGCGCAATTCCTCTAGGATCTCCGACGCCGTTTTCATATCGATGCTGGCTAGTGCGTCGTCCAGCAGCAGGACGTGCGGGTCACGCACCAACGCCCGCGCGATGGCGGCGCGCTGCTTTTGTCCGCCGGACAGGGTCGCCCCGCGTTCGCCCACGTGGCTGTCCAGCCCTTTGGGGAGCTGGCTCAGGTCGTTCGCCAGGCGCGCTTTGTCCATTGCCTGGTAGATGGCCGTATCGGGCGTCTGCGGCACGCCCAAGGCGATGTTGTTGCGGAGGGGCATACTAAAGAGCAGTGATTCCTGCGGCACGTAGACGACGGCCTGGCGCAACGTGGCGAGCTTGAGGTCGCGCAAGTCAATGCCGTCGATCAGCACGCGGCCTTCGTCCGGGTCGTGGATGCGACCGAGCAGGCTGATCAACATGCTCTTGCCCGCGCCGGTCGGGCCCACGATGCCGAGCGTGGTCCCGGCCGGCACGTCCAGGTTGATGCCGCGCAAGGCCCAGCGGCCCTGATCCTCGGCCCACACGCCCACATTCTCGAAACGCAGGTTGCC
>CAYJQA010000013.1:6624-18498 GCA_964372065.1 uncultured Litorilinea sp. | reverse complement strand
GTGCAGCACTTCGCCGATGCGACCGGCCGCGGCGCTGCCCTGCTGGAGCCGGGTAAAAGCGTCGGTGATCTGTTGGGCGCCGTTGTTGAGCAGCCCCAAGTACACGATAAACTGGACGTATTGGCCGACCGTGAGCTGGTCGCCCATGATCATGGTGCCGCCCACAAAGACGATGATCGCGGCCGAGATGCGCACGACCAGGCTGGGCAGCGGGGATATCGCGCCGGACAACAGCACAAAGCGCAGATTCTTCTGCACATAGTCCTCGTTCGTCTGGCGAAAGGCGGCTACGGTCGCCGCTTCCTGCACATAGGCCGTCAACATGCGCGCCGCGCTCAGGTGCTCCTGGGCAAACTCGGCCAAGACCGCGATCTGCTGCTGCACTAGGGCAAACGACGCTTCCAGGACGCGCCCCAACCGGAGTTGGATGGCGATACTGAACGCCAACATGCCCACGACCATCAGCGCGAGGAGCGGGCTGGTCAAGGCCATCAGCCCGCAGCCGATGAGCAGCAGAAAGATGGCGTGAATGAACATCTGGAACCCGGCGGAATAGAAGCGCCAGATGTAGATGAAGTCGCTGGTGCTGCGGGAAAGCAGGTCGCCCGTGCCGTACTTCTGGCGGGTCTCCTTGTCGAAGAGGAGCAGCCGGTGGAACATGTCCTGGCTCATGCGATAGCTGATGCCCGCAGCGATCTCGCCCGTCAACATGCGCAGCAGGTAGCGAAAATAGGCGACGGCCGCGGCGAGAACGATCAAGCCAATCGCATACATCGCCATCACATTCGGACGCACACCGCCGTCGAGCGCGTCCACGGCCCACCCCAACCACGTCGGGCTGAAAGCGCTGGCCCCGGCACCGATCAGCGCGTAGAGCGTGCCGATGGCGAGATGGCGGTGATAGGGCTTCATGTACGGGAGCAGAAAGCGGAGTCCGGTGGCTTGCATCGAGGATCTTCTAGCGGCGTGGGCCGAGACGCAGACTGTCCGGCGACGGGGTCGGGCCGGTGGACAACGCAACCGCCCAGTCGTCTGCCCGAACCGATGCCGAACAATCGGGCCGGCGAGCATGACGGGCGGCGGCGGCGAGTAAGGGCTTGGCGCACCGCGAGTCGCTGCGGTGTACGCCACCCGCAAGCCTGTTGTTGCGTACCGGATGGTAGCCCGATGGCCTGCCCGGATACTTCGGCTTGCGAAGTAATGGGTCCAAGTATACGGCAAGGGAATCCCGCGCGCAAAACATGCAACTATATTTGGCTGCATTTGGGCGGGTTGAGGAGGTGGGTCAATGGCGAACGACAAACGGAACCAGGGCTGCGCCGACACCGCGCGCGGCAAGCGTCTTCAGCGGGTGGCTGCGGATCGGGGTGAAGAATCGACAATGCCGGTTCAGCCAGCCATTCCCCTCCCAATACTGCTGGTCGAGCGATCCCGGTGCGGCTAATCGCCAACCGGCCTGCTGGATACGAAATGTCATCAGGGCGGCAAAAGAGGGATCGAGGGCAGCGTGATCAAGCACGGCGGCCACCATTTGGCGGCCGATCTGCTGCGCCGCACTGCGATGGCGGTCGCGGAGTTCCGGGTCCGGCATCAGGCCGCCGGTCACAAAGCCGCGCTCGCCGACCAGGTGATAGCCCCAAGTACGCAGGGCAACAGTCAGTGTGCGACGCGCATGAGCGGTCGGCGTTCCGCCCGTGGTCACAAGTACGTATGCGCATTTGCCGGCGAACTCGGGCCGATGGCAGACATGCGCCAGCCGGTCGATCCACGTCTTCGTGAGGCCGCTCACATCGTCCACATAGACCGGCGTGGCAACGATCAGGGCGTCGGCTTCGCGCATCTTGGCTTTGACCGCCGGCATGTCGTCGTGGAGCGGACAACGATCCTCACCGCGATCAAAGCAGACGCGGCAGCCATGACACGGGTCCATCTTGATGTGCCCCAGGTTGATCGTCTCAGTCGCGGTGGCTTCACCGCGCTGTTCCGCCGCCTGAACGAGACCGTCATGCACCAGCGCTGCCAGGCGTGCCGTATTGCCTTGGCTACGGTAGCTACCGAGGAGGATTAGGGCCTTCATTCACATGCTCTGGAAACGTCCGCGCTCGGCGTGCCAATCGGATGCGCGGAACATCTGGCGGGCCGGGTCAGGCCAAGTCGGGGCAGCCGAGGCCGCCCTCGCGCACCAGGCGCGGCACAACGTCTTCGCCGCCATGTACGGCCATGATGTGCAGGCCGCGGATACCGGCCAGCGGCTTCAACTGCTCGATCATTTCCAGCGCAATGGCGACGCCTTCTTCCTGCTGGCCGTCCTTCTCGCCGGCGGCGTCCATGCGCTTGAGGATGGCGGGCGGGATGACGACGTCGGGCACTTCGTCTTGCATGTAGTGTCCGGCGCGGGCGCTGCGCAGCGGCGCGACGCCGGCCAGGATCGCGACTTTGTCGAGCAACCCGCGCTTGTCCAGCGCCTCCAGCCAGGTGGTGAATTGCGCTACGTCGAAGATGGGCTGGGTCTGCACGAACTGCGCGCCGGCGTTGACCTTCTTTTCCATGCGGATCGCCTCATACTTGGGCGGCGCGCCAAAGGGCGAGGCTGCGGTGCCCAAGAAGTAGAGGGGCGGCTCTTTGACGGTGCGCCCGTCCAGATACTTACCTTCGTCACGCAGGCGGCGCAACATCCACAGCATCTGCACCGCGTCCAGGTCGAACTGGTCCGGCTTGGACAGGGGCGAAGGGCCAAAACGGTGGTGGTCGCCCGAAAGGCAGAGGATGTTGTGGATGCCCAGCGCGGCCGCGCCGATGGCGTCAGCCTCAATCGCGATGCGGCTGCGGTCGCGCGCCTGCAACTGCATGACCGGCTCCAGACCGGCGTCCAGGCAAATCTTGCTGGCAGCCAGGCTGCTCATGCGCGGCGAAGCCGAGGCGTTGTCGGTGAAATTGGCCGCGACAATGGCGTCTTTGCACCCGGCGACCTTCTTGGCGATCAGCCCCGGCGCGGCCCCCAGTGGCGGCGCAATCTCGGCGGTCACCACGAACTCGCCCGCGGCCAGCCGGGCCGCCAGGTTGGAGACGGGCGCGCCCAGGGGGCTCCCGGGCGTGGGCGGATGGTAGACGCTGTCGCCCTGCCACCAGTCCGGTTGGCGCAAGGCGCGGAAGAATGCCACCCATTCGGCGTTGAACTTCGCGCGGTTGGTCAGCAGGTCGCGCGGATGCGGCCCCTGCCCGCGCTGCCGCCACAGCCGGAGCGCGCTGAGCCAGGTCTCGCGGCCCACCTGGTTGCCGTCCAACGGCGCGTTGATTTCGAGCAGCGTGTCCAACCGGCCCAGCCGCTCCGCCCGGGCATAGATGACATACCAGGTACACGGGCGTGACGGGTCGACCTCGCAGGCTTCGGGTGTCGCGCCGCCGCACAGGCCGTTACGCAGGCCCTTGGGGCAGGTCATGGGACAGGCGAAGGCGGTTTCCTGCAAGATGCAGTTGCCGCACATGGGACAGCCGAAGAGCGGCCCTTTGACGCCGCGCTCGACCGCAGCCAACACGCGTTCGGACCACGGCGGGCGGCGGAGCGGTTGGAACGGTGCTTGGTAGCGCGGCGGCGAAAAGAGCGGCATGGTGGTCTCCGGGTCAGTCGTCCAGCAAATAGCTGTTGGGCGCAAGCGTCATGGCGGCCACGTAGTGCCGGTCAAAGTTGGGGTCCTCGTCCAGGTTTACTTGTTCGGCGCGGGCGGCCAGGCGCTCACCCAGCGCAAAGCCTTCGTCCGTGAGGAACATGGCCGCGCCCAGACCTGCGCCGTTGGCGATCGGCTTGACACGGGCGCGGTCCACAGGCGGGATCAGCCCCAGAGCGAGCGCGGTGTCCACGTCCACTTGGCCGCCGAAGGAGCCGGTGAGGATCACCCGCGTCAAGTCCTCGGCGACCAGCCCCAACTGCGCCATGAGGATTTCGATGGCGGCGCGAATCGCGCCTTTGGCCTTCTGTAGCTCGCGGATGTCCCACTGCGACAGGTAGAGGCCCTGGTCCGTGAGGGAAATGCAGCGTGCGCCGTGACCGTTGCGCAGGATGCGATCCGCAAAGAGCGGGGGGGCGGCTGTGATGCGCCCATTCGGCTCGACGACGCCCGCCGCGACCAGCGCATGGACCAAGCGCAATAGACCGGAGCCGGTCAGCCCCACCGGCGCTTCACCGGCGATGGTCTCGAAGTGCAACTCGCCGTCCCGCAGCCAGGCGTCCACGATGGCCCCATCGACGGCGCGCGTGCCGCAGGAGATGTTCACGCCTTCGAAGGCAGGACCGGCCGCGGTGGAAGCGGTCAAGATGCGGTGACCGTCCGTGACCATGACCTCGCCGTTGGTCCCCAAGTCGATGGCGGCCATAGGGCCATCGGCGTGGTCAAAGCCGAAGAAGGCCAGACAGGCCAGCGCATCCGAACCCACAAAGCCGCCGATGAGGGGCGGCAGACTAACGCGCGTCTGGGGCGGGAAGATGCCGCCCATGCGTGCGGTGGCGTCCGGCAGGGCAGCCTTGTCCAGCGGTTGGAAGGGCAGTACGGCCAGCGTCTCGATGGGGAGTTGCAGCATCAGATGGTGCATCCCCACGTTGCCGACTATGACCGCGCGCTGGATGCGGGCAAGAATGCGATCGGGCAGATTGAGCGAGTCCACGGCCTGGGCGATGGAAGCCAGGGCTAGGCGGCGCAGGCGCTCGGCGTGTTCGGGCGCGCTGCGGGCGGCGGCCAGCCGGGAGATCACGTCCGCGCCGTAGACGGTCTGCTGGTTGAGCGCCGCGCCGCCGGCGCAGACCTCGCCGTTGTCCAACATGGTGAGGAAGGCGGCGACCGTAGTCGAGCCGAAATCAACCGCCAGACCCAGGGGAACGCTACCCATGCGGTAGCGGCTGCTGGCGCGGAAGATCTTGTTGGAATAGACCACGACCGGGGCGAGGGTGATCTCGGTATCGCCCACCACACGGGCGCGACAGGCCAGGCGCGTGCCGACCGCACGTTCGCCCGGATTGAGGTTCTCCAGTTCGACCGCGTCCGGCTCGGCCAGCCCTGTTTCGGCCAGGACGCGGCACTTGCCGCAGATGCCGCGGCCGGCGCAGGGTTGTTCCAGGGGCAGGCCGGTCGCCGCAACGACATCGCCGACCAGCGCCCCTGGACTGGCGTCCACTGTCTTGGAATCGGTGCCGTAGACGACTCTTACCTTCGGCATGGTTGGGCGGGCTGCTTTCTGGTCACTCGGCGGGGGCGCAACGCATGATCTGGTCGTCGTAGGCCATGGCGATGCGCTGGCCCGGCGGGATCACGAGATAATCCTCGTTCCAGTCCCCGTACAGCAAATTGCGGACAAGCGCCAGGTCACCCATCACACGGTCAAACGACCAGCCGCGGCGCTCGGCTTCGTCTTGGGCCAGCTGCTCGACCGGCGTCCCGTCGCCCACGCCCACGTCGATGAAGGCGGCTCGCTGGTAGTGGCTTTGCCACGCGCCCATGATCTCCATGAGGTAGTTGGCGTTATCCTCGCCATATTTCGCCACGTATTCCTGATAGACATCCTGGATATTCGCCGTATCCAGGCCCGACCCCAGCGCCAACGAAGTGCTGGACTTGTCGCGGCGCTGCATATAGTCCAGGGCGTACCAGTAGGTGCCGGGATGGTCGACGAACTCCTGCTGATAGCGGGCGCGGCTGCCGAGGAAGAGCGTGATGCAGTCATGGGCGCGCGGGATGATCAGCGGCACGTCGCGGGCGATCAGCCCCGCGGTGGCTTGCCCGCAGAGCGCATAGGCCATGACTATGGCTTCGTAGCCCGCGCCCACGTTAGCGTCGATGGCCTCTTGCAGACGCGCACGCAGGCTCTTGGGCTCGTTGTGCAGCCCGAGCCGGAAGACCTCGACGTCGACCACGTGTGGCGTCTGGGCCGCAGTGTAATAGACCATGCGCGCTAATGCTTCGCAAGACAGGCATTTCAGCTTCATCCCGAACTCCCTCCGAGTCAGTCTATGAGACAGGTCCAAACGCCGCCACGCGGCGCGTGATCTCGTGTAGTCGCGTTATGTCGGCGTCGGGCGGCACGTTGTCGGCGACGCCTAGGATCAGATGATCGCCGCGACCGATGGCGGCGAACAACTCGTCCATATAGGCGTCAAACGCGGCGTCGGCCATGGCGTCCGGCAGGAGCGCCACTGACGGGATGCCGCCGAAGACGGTCGTGTTGGGCCGCAGCCCGTCGAGCATTTCCGCCAGGGTGACTTTGGTCATGGGCGCGGGGCAGAAGGACTCGGCCACGTCAAAGCCGCAGGTGCGATAGAGGGGGAGCAAGCGCCGGTTTTCGCCGTCGGTGTGGGCGAGCACCCGCTTTCCGGCGGCGTGCAGCCGGTCGCCGACCTTGCGCAGCCAGGGCGCGATCTCCTCCTCGAAGAAGGGCGGCCACGTCAAGTCCTGGTCATAGTTGGAACCCCAGTGGACGACCTCGGCGTCACACTGGGCGACGCACTCCAGGATGGCGTCATAGACCGGCGTCATGCGCGCCGCCAGTTCGTGCATCCGTTCCCGTTCGTCGTGGTAGAGATAGAAGAACTGGTCCATGGCGACCAATTCGTGCAGGATCAGGTGGATGGGCGAGGCCCCGACCGCGCCGCGCGCGACCGCGATGCCCTGGTCCCCCACGCGCGCCTGGAAGGCCCGGTACGCTTCGGGCGTGGGGACGACTTCCAAGTGCTCAAAGACCTGGGCCACAGCCTCAAAATCGTCTGGCGTGCGGATGGCATAGTGTTTGTAGAAGGGGAGTGAGATGCCGTCGCGCGCCATGCTCGGCGTGCGGTAGAGGTGTGTGAAGACATCACCGGCGGGTGTCTTGATGCGCGTGAGCAGATTCTCGCCGTCGTCGCTGGTCTCCACGGGCAGCCCGCGCACTTCGATGCGATAGGGGTAGTCCTGATGGTTGTCGAAGCCCAAGCCGCGCAGCCGGTTGTCGCGGCCGCCCGGCAGGGTAGCATCGCCGCCCATGGCGTGGCAGGCGACGCCGAGGTCCTGCGCCACCTCCACCATGCTGAGACCGGCGTAGCCGGCGGGCAGCGTGCCGCGGCTGCGCTGGGCAATGGTCCACAGGTCCATGCGCGGGGCCCACGGGATCTGGTCGGTGGGTTCGCCACGAATGGTCGCCAGCATACGGGCACGGTGGGTCATGGGCGACATGGGACGGTGTCCTTTCCCGGTTAGGCGGCAGCCGCCGCGTGCGCTTGGGCAGCCTTCTGGCGGCGGCGGAATGCTTTGATCCAGCGGGCGCTGTACTCGTCGCGGCCCATTGCCAAATCCGCTGCCAGCACTGCGGTGTTCACTTCGGTCGCCAGCGGGTTCGTGATGGGACACGTGATCCCGGCGTGGATCGCCATGGCGATAAAGGCGGCGTTGAGCAACGTGCGGTCGGGCAGGCCGAAGGAAATGTTGCTCGCGCCAATCGTCATGTTGACGCCGAACTCCTTGACGACCAGCGCGATGGTGTCCAACACCATACGCCCGGCCATGTGGTCCGAGCCAAGTGTTAGTGTCAGCGGATCGACAATGATGTCCGCGGTGGGGATGCCCAACTTGGCCGCGCGTTCGATGATCTTGGCGGCCGCGGCCAGGCGCTTCTCCGGCGTGTCGGGGATGCCGTTGTCGTCCATGCACAGCCCGATCACCGCGGCGTTATGCTCCTTGACCAGGGGCAGCACCGCGGCCATGCTCTTTTCTTCGCCGTTGACCGAGTTGACCAGCGCCTTGCCGGGATAGGCGGCTAGCGCCGCGGCCAGCGCCTTGGGGTTGGCCGTGTCGATGCACAGCGGTGTGTCGACGACCTCCATTACCGCCCGCAACGCCTGCACCAGCAGCACGGGTTCGTCGGCCCCCGGCACGCCCGCGTTGACGTCGAGAATCGCCGCGCCCGCCTCGACCTGTTCGACGGCGTCCCGGCGCACGACGTCGAAGTCGCCCGCCTGCAAGGCGGCCAGCACCTTTTTGCGTCCGGTAGGATTGATGCGCTCGCCGATGATGGCGGTCGGCAGATCGCGCGCGATCTCCACCGAGTCGTTGGCGGAGGAAAGGGTCGTCGTGAGGTTGTTCGCCATGCCTGATCTCTCAGCTTTCCGTATATAGGTCGGGGCAAGGGTTGCCCTGCTCATCATACCAGCCGTAGCGCTTCCGCATCTCCAGGATGAGCAGATAGCGTTCCAGCGCCAGCCCCTTGAACGCGACGTTGGTCGTGCCGTAGATGTAGCCGCCGCCCGGCAGCCCATGCCGCAGCACGTATTTGCATTGCTCGACGATGGCTTCTTCCGTGCCGGTCTGGAGCAGGCTGCACTGCACCCCGCCCAAGAGGCAGAGTTGGTCGCCCACGCGCTGCTTGATCACGGCCAGGTCCATGTCGCGCGCCTGGCAGTCGATGGAGTGCAGGCCGTGGGGGCGGGTCTCGGCGATCTGGTCCAGGACAGGCATCAAGTTACCGTCGGTGTGCTTGATGACATAGTAGCCCAGTTCGCGATAGCCCGCGACCAACTCGGCGAGATAAGGCGTGATGTGCTGGCGGAACATGCGTGGAGAGAGGAACGGCCCTACGTTGAAGCAGTAGTCGCTGCACAGCGCAAAGCCATCCAGCCCGCACGTGTTGCGGAAATAGCGCGCCCGCGCCAGCGCGGCAAAGGTGTGCATCTCCGCCGAATCGTCATGGAAGGCGACTGCCATCTCCATCATGTCGTTGCCGTTGGGGATGGCCCACGTCGCGTCGCCATGACAGACTATGAGGTAGCGATCGCCGGAGAGATCGCGGATGCGGTTGGTCATCACCGCAATGTCTTCGGGCGCGCTGGGGCCGGAGATCATGATGATGGCGTAGTCCAGCCGCTCGGCGACCTCGACGTACAACTCGGCGTCTTCGGCGATCATCCGCACCCGCTGCGTCGCACCGGCAGGCGCCCAGGTCTCTACCCCGCGGTGGAACTCCTTACCCATCAACTCCTGGGTGAGTTGGAACTCCAACTCGAAGGTGGGAACCAGACCCGGCACAGGCGGGCGGCGTTCCAGCGCGATGATGGCGCGCTCGCGCGGTGTGAGGTCGCTCATAGTCCCATGCGTCCGTATTCGTAGCCGGTCTGATACAGCGCGACGATGTTCTCCGGCGGGCTGACCACCTGGATGTTGTGGCAGGGAGCCAGGATGTAGCCGCCGCCTTTGCCCAGCAACGTGATGTTGTCGATAGTCTCTTGGCGCACATCGGCCACGCTGCCAAAGGGCAACGTATGCTGGTTGTCGCCGCCGCCGTGAAAGACCACGCGGCCGCCGAACTCGGCTTTGAGCGTGGCGCGGTCCATGTCGCGGCAGCGCCACTGGATGGGATTCAGCACGTCGATCCCCGCGTCGAGCATGTCGGGGATGATGGTGCGGATGGCCCCGTCGCTGTGGAAGAAGGCGTAGACGCCCGCGCTGTGCGCCAAGTCAATCATGCGCTGCATGCGCGGGATGAAGAAGGTGCGGATGACCTTGCGCGAGAAGAGCAGTGACTCCTGGCCGCCGAAGTCTTCGGCCACGTATGACAGTACGACCCGACCGGGCAATTGCGCGTAGATGCGCACCGTGTTCTCGTAGGCGAAATCGAACAGCTTGTCCAGGCAGTAATGGACGATCTCGGGACGCTCCAGCAGGTCCATGTAGGCCTGCTCCATCCCACGCAAATCCTTGTAGATCAAGAAAGGTTCGGAGCCGCCGCCCTGGATGGGGTACTGCTCCTTACCGCGCACCTGGTCATGGACCACGCTATAATCGTACAGATCTGCGCTGGGCCAGGTGTAGTTGGCGGCGATTTCGTCCACGGTTTCGTACTGCGCTAGCGGGTGGTAGACGCACTCGCGGTACTTGCCGCCGCCATGACCGATGTTGCGGTGACGCCGCCCATAGACATCATAGCCGGGGCGCAGACGCGGCCCCGCATACTTGGGCTTGACCGTCAGCACGCGGTCGATGTGGAGATGCTTGTACATCTGCCACACGGTGCGCAGGCCGAGGTGATCGAGCAGCTTGCGCGTGGCCTCGGGCGTGGACCAATAGTCCATGGGTATCCGATCCGGCTGCTCGCCTTTGAGGACCGCCAACCACCGTTCGCGCGGTGTCATCTCTTCCTGCGTCATGGCCCATTACTCCAGGTTGTTGCCAAGTGGCCCGCGGTCAGCTAGGCGTAGCGGTGGACGAGTTCCATCACCCGCTGATACTGCTCGAAGCTGACAATCGGCGGGACCGAATGGTCGCTGTGATAGATATAGCCGCCGCCCACACGGCCGGCGGTAAGCTTGGTGCGGATTTCCTCTTCGATGACGGCGGGATTGGGATCGGCCATCTTGCGGGTGTCGATGTTGCCCATGAAGGCCATCTTGTCGCCCCACTCGCCCTTTAGCTCCCGCACGTCCATGTTGGCTTTCACCTCCAGGGGCTGGAGGCAGTCCACACCCGCATCGATCAAGGGCTGGATGAGCTTATGGATGTCGCCGTCCGTGTGATAGATGACGGGGATGTCCAGGCAGTGGAAGTAGTCCGTGAGCAGCCGATCCCACGGCTGGATGCAGTTACGATAGGTGCGGGGGGAGAAGAGCGGCCCGTTGCGATAGGCCATATCGTTGTAGAAGAAGGCCACGTCGGGCACGAAGCCGGCGTCGACCACCAGCTTGGCGAGCCGGAGCGCCAGGTCTGCCACGGTTCCTACCATGTCGCGGAACCACTCCGGGTCGTCGGCGGTCACGACCAGCAGCTCTTCGCTTTTCATGTAACGCTGCAGTTGGTCGTAGCCCACGACAATGGAGAACGCGATGCACTTGCCTTCGGAGCGGGCCTGGCTGTAGCGTTGGCGCAGGCTGACCCAGTCCACGCGCGCGTAGTCCGGTACATAGTCGGGGCTGTGCCGTTCCCTGATGCGCTCCCAGTCTTGCTTGGACTTGACCGCCCAGCCCATGATCTCCGGCGTGCTGGCGAAGGTGCGGAAGTTCTTGCGGACGCCGCCATAGGGCGTGGTTTCGACCACGTACTCGTCGTCCTTGTGCAGCGTCGTAACCTCGAACAAGGGCGACTGGTCGACGCCAAAGGCCATCATCTCGTAGCCGAAATAGTCTTCCGGGGGGATCTCCACCGGCAGCCCTTGCTTCTGCCAACGGCGCACCGTCTCGGCCCAAAGACTGTCATGGATCGGGATGCGATCGGGTTCTTCGTGACGCAGCGCCTTCAGAAAACGTTCTCGTCCGTCCATCGGCGTGACCTCCTGTGCGATGGCTGGTCCGCGTGACTCTAGGTGGCTTTGACGACCTTGCCTTTAGGGGGCAAGTTGACGCCCTGACCCCACACCTCGCGCTGGAGGTCGACGAACAGCCGGTAGTTCTCCAGCGGGACATCGGGCGGCACGCGATGGTCGCAGAAGCCGATGAAGCCGCCTTCTTCGACCAGGGGGGCCAGACGATCTACCTCGCGGCGGATGCCCTCCGGCGTGCGCTGGAGGATGTGCTTATCGAAGCCGCCCATGATGAGCAGGTCTTTGCCGTACTGCTTGCGGTAGGCGACGGGGTCGGCGCGCCATACGCCGACTTCCACCGGGAACATGCAGTTCACGCCGGCTTCCAGCCACAGCGGGACGAGGGCGTCGATGTTGCCGTCGCAGTCCACCCAGACCACGTCGACCCCGTGCTTGTGCATCAGATCGACAATGCGCCGATAGTGGGGTACGAGGTATTTCTTGAAGTGGCGCGGGCTGAGCAGCGGACCGGCGCGATAGGCCATGTCTTCCCACATGCCGCAGGCGTCGAACTGCACACCGGACGCGAGGGCCTGCTCCAGCGTACCGACGATGCAGTCCGCCACGGTGCTG
>CAYJQA010000013.1:0-6614 GCA_964372065.1 uncultured Litorilinea sp. | reverse complement strand
GAACCAGAGCGGGTCATCGTAGACGACATACGAAAGCGCCTCGACGCCCATCCAGTTGCGCAGCCAGCCGTAGAGGCTGCCGCCCGGCAAGGAGACGAGGTCGGCGCGGTTGGGTTCCTGCCAACAGGCCACGCGCTGCGTCCAGTCGTCGGGGAAGCGGCCGGGGTCGTCAGGGTTCAGGCGCGGCTTGTAATGCTTGCGCCAACTGTCGCGGTCGGTGAGCAGGTGGCTCTGGGGCTGGGGGATGGAACTCATGAACTTGCGGCGCAGCACACGTACACCGTCGACCTGTTGGCGGATTTCGTGGTCGCCCCGGTCTTCCACCACTTTCAGCCGGAACGCGGGCGATAACCCAGGCTTGATCTCCGTGGCGCGCGCCACGACATCCAGGCCGAAGTCCATGCCAAAATAGGGGACGTGATTGGTTTTCTTATAGGTAAAGACGATGCTGTGGGGGAGACCCTCGCCGTGCCACACGGTCATGGTCTCTTCCCAGAAGCCGAAATCGGTAATCGGCATACGGTCGCGCGGCCGGTACTGCATGGTCGCGTGGAATCGCTCGCGGTTGTTCATGACGCCTCACCGTTGCGGATGGTCCGGCGGTCGGCCGCCGGCGCGGTCGGTAGCGACCTAGGTGACGCAGCGGCGCGCCACCGTCTGAATGAACGCGTTGGCCTCGTCAACCGAGGCGAATGGCGTTTCGACCCGTACCCACACACCCTGCACGCCGATCGCGTCGATCACGGCCAGCGCGTCATTGGCGTCCACGGCGATGAGTTCGATGCTCTTGTCTGCGGCCCGAATGCGGCGGTAGACGTCAATCCAACGCGCCGCCGGCCCGCGGCCTGCGCCATAGACCCACTGTACGGCGTCCAACTGGGGCAGGTCGAGCAGTAGGTCCAGGTGGCGCAGCGCTTGGGGGCCGTCGAGGTGGAAGATGCTGCGCTCCAGCGGGGCCATCTCGGTCAGGATGTCGGGCAAGATCCAGTCTTGCGCGATGCGGGGCGAGACCATGCACCAGAAGTCGCTGCTCGGCACATAGGCGCGTCCGGTATGGTACATGGGCGTCCAGGTGGTGGAGCCGAAGCCGGCCGCGGCGACTTTGGCATAGAGGCGTTCAAACCCCAACGCAAAGGCCGCGGCGATCTTGCGTCCCGCAGCGACGACCAACTCCGGGCAATCCACCAGGTCCAGGCAGAGCTGCATAGGGTCGCGCAGCGCAGCCAAGATGTCATAGTTGCCGTGCAGATCGCTGATGCCGACTACATAGCGCCCCTGGCAGAGATCGATGGCGTAGTCGGTCATGGCCTCCATCGTCTGCCAGTAGCGGTTGCCGAAGTCCGGTTCCGCCGTCGCGACGCGCGCCCACTCCGCGGCCGCGCCGATGATCGGCTTGGACCAACTAGTGGACTCGGTGAACAACAGGTCCACGCCAAACGGCGTGGCGCTGATCTCCGGGCCAATGTTGGGCCAGAAGATGGGGAAAGCGTCGCCCACATAGTCGGTGCGCGCCATTTCGGCGACGGCGGACTCGACGACGAAGGGGATATCCAGCCAGCGGTCGGCTAGGGTGTGATGGGTGGACTGCGGCCCGGCATAAGGGCGCGATGGGGCGACCGTCACCGTTATGGGGGGACGGTCAATCACCTCGCCCTGCCACCATGCCGCAAAACGCTGAATCGTTTGGGCGAAATCGGGTTTCCACTCCAACGATTGTTGCATGGGCGCTTGCAGCATGGGCTGTGTCTCGACTTGTGCCTCGACGGTCTGCCTGGGCGATCAGTGCAGCAGTTCTTTGCAGCGGTCGGCCCCACTGGCGGCATCCAGCGCAAAGGCGTCGGCGCCGATCTGCTTGGCCCATTCCTCGGTGATGGGCGCGCCGCCCACGATGACCTTGACCTTGCCGCGCAAGCCTTCGGCGTCGAGGGCCTTGATCACGTCGGCCGTGTAGGTCATAGTCGTGGTCAGGAGCGCCGACATGCCCAGTAGCTCGGCGTCGTTCTCCTTGATGGCGGCGATGAACTTCTCCGCCGTGACGTCAACGCCCAGGTCCACGACCTTGAAGCCCGCGCCCTCCAGGAACATGCCGGTCAGGTTCTTGCCGATGTCGTGCAGGTCACCGCGTACCGTGCCCAGCACGATGGTGCCGATGGGCTGGATGCCGGAATCTACCAGCCGGGGGCGCAGCACTTCCAGCGAGCTTTTCATGGCCCGCGCGGCGATCAGCATTTCGGGGACGAAGTACTCGCCCTGCTTGAATAAGTCGCCGACCTCGCTCATGCCGGCAATCAGGCCGTCGTTGAGGATCGACTGGGGTTCCGCGCCACTCTCGATGAGTTGGTTCGTGTAGGCTACGGCCTGCTTGTGGTTGCCGTCCACTATGGCCTTTTTCAGGCTGCTCAATGCTCCATCCATGACGGACGCCTCCTCTTTCAAGTACCAAATGACTGCGGCGAATGGTAGGGCGGTAGCACGATCCGAATGGCAAGAACGATTACTTGGGGATCATTGGGAATCCTAACACTTGCACCCCGGTATGGTGACAGTCATATGGAGAGTAGGCTACCTGGTCAACTGTCTAGGTCACGCCGCGCGGGCGCGACACACAGCGGCGGAAGCCGTCATCGCTGCCGCCGCCAATGGGGATTCGGTTGTGCGGATTACGCTGCACAGTGGGCGCTTGAGCGCGCCTCAGGCCCAGAGGTGGGCGTACTTGAGGCCGCTCCCGGTATTAAACAGCACCACCGTTTCGTCGGGCTTGATCCAACCCTGCTGGAGCAGGTGGACTTGGGCGGCAAGACAGGCCGCGCCTTCCGGGGCGGGAAAGACGCCGGTGAGGCTGCCCATGCGCCGGGCCTGGTCCAGCATCTCTTGGTCGGTGACGGCCAGCGCGGTACCGTAACTCTCGCGCAGCGCCGCCAGGATCAGGAAGTCGCCCACGGCGGCTGGCACGCGCAGACCATCGGCCACGGTCGACGCGCCCTGCCACGGCTCGGCAAACTCGTCGCCGCGCGCAAACGCCCGCACGATGGGCGCGCAGTTGCTTGCCTGGACCGAGACCATGCGCGGGCGCTTGGCCCCGATCAGCCCCAGCGTTTCCATCTCGGCAAAGGCTTTCCACATGCCGACCAGCCCGGTGCCGCCGCCCGTCGGGTAGATGATGACATCGGGCAGGCTCCACCCCATCTGCTCGGCCAGCTCATAGCCCATCGTCTTCTTGCCCTCGACGCGATACGGTTCGCGCAGCGTGCTCACGTCGAACCAGCCGTGCTGCTGGACGCCTTCGCGCACCTTGACGCCGCAGTCGGTGATGAGGCCATTCACCAGTGTCACCGCCGCGCCCAGCACTTGGCATTCGGTGCGGAACATCATGGGCACGTCGGCGGGCATGAAGACGTGCGCGGCCAGGCCCGCGGCCGCGGCATAGGCGCTCATGGCCCCGGCGGCGTTGCCCGCGCTGGGGACCGCCAGCGACGTCACACCCAGTTCCAGCGCGCGACTGACGGCCACGGCTTGACCGCGCGCCTTGAAGCTGCCGGTCGGGTTTAGCCCTTCGTCCTTGATGTACGTATGCGCACACCCGATGGACGCGCCAAGCCTGCTTGCCGCCAAGAGGGGCGTCCAGCCTTCGCCCAGGGAGATGATCGCGTCGCGGCGGCGGACCGGGAGGACTTCTTCGTAGCGCCAGAGCGTCTCAGCGCGACCAGCCAGACTGTCGCGCGTGAGCGTCTGGGACGCCTGGGCGAGATCATAGCGGACCAGCAGCGGTTTGCCGCAGGCTGGACAGAGATTCATCAACTGGTCGGCGGGGTAGGTCGCATGACAGCGACCGCATTCCAGATGGGACAAGGCACTTCGGGTCTGCACAGTTTTGATACCCCACGGTCGTGGTATGGGCTTTGGCGTAGGAAGGCGAGGCGGGCAGAACGCACCGCGCTTGGCGCGGCAAGACCGCTGCGGGGCAGCGATGGCCGGTCTTGGCGCATGGTACATCCGGCCCGGAGGCTTGTCAATCTGACGGCGTTTGCCAAAGGTGGGTAGCAGGATGGCAGTATAATACAATACACTTGGCGCGGCGGCTGACAGCACGAAAGACGGCACGCACGGGCAGAGGAGCAGCCATGGTGGCGTTGCGCTGGACGGGTGTCTTGTTGGGCGGATATGCGCTAGGCTGTTTCAACACGGCCTACTACCTGGTGCGTTGGTGGAAGGGCGCCGATCTGCGCGAGGTGGGCAGCGGTAACGCCGGGGCGCGCAACGCCGGGCGCATCTTGGGTAGCAAGGGCTTTGCCGCGGCCCTGGCGGGCGACGCGCTCAAGGGCGCAGTGGCGGCATTGGCGGCGCACGCGCTGGGCCTGGGAACCGGCGGCGAGATGGCGGCGCTGTTGGCCGCGGTGGCCGGCCATGTGTGGCCCATCCAGTTAGGGTGGCGCGGGGGCAAAGGCGCGGCGACGGCCTTTGGCGGGCTGGTTGCGCTGCATCCGCTCTTGGCCTTGGAGGTGCTGGGCACGGCGCTGATCGGGCAAACGCTCGCCAAGTCATACGCCGTCGGCGGGCTGGTTGCGATGTTCGCCGCGCCGGGGCTGGCCTGGTGCATGGGCCTCGACGCGGCGACCGTGGCCGGACTCGGTGGGCTGGCGCTGCTGTTGGTGTGGACGCATCGCAGCCATGTGGGCAGGATTATCGTACGTTTACGGGTGTGAGGCAGCCGCGAAGGCAAGGAGACTCGCGTGACAGAGGTGCGCTGGAAGTTCGCCAATGAGGAATGGGAGTTTGAGGCCATCCACCGGCTCAACTATGCCGCGTTTGTGGAGGAGATTCCGCAACACGCGCCCAACGCCGAACGGCGATTGGTGGATGACTTTCATACTGAAAACACCTATGCCATTGCGCTGGTGGGGCGTGAGGTCGTGGGGATGTTGGCGCTGCGGTCAAAGCGGCCGTTCTCGCTGGACCGCAAGCTGGAACACCTGGACAACTACTTGCCGCCGCACCGCTCCATGTGCGAGATTCGCCTGTTCTACATCCTCCCGGCCTACCGGCGCGGCACGGCGCTGCGCGGGCTGATGGAGCTTGTCGCGGTGTACGCCATGGGGCGCGGGCACGACCTGGCGATCATTTCCGGGACGACGCGGCAGCAACGGCTCTATCGTCACTTCGGGTTCCTGCCGTTTGGCCCGCTGGTAGGCGACGCCGAGGCGCGCTTTCAGCCCATGTATCTGACGCTGGACGCCGCGCTGCAGCGGACGCCGTGGGTCGAGGCGCTGCGCGCAGCGCCTTCACAGCGGGCGTCCGGACCCGCGAAATACGATCCGCCGGCGAATTTCCAGCCCGGGCCGGTCGCCATGCATCCGGACGTGCTGGCCGCCATGACACGTCCGCCAGTTTCACACCGCGATCCGCACTTTGTGGCCGACCTGACACGGGTGCGGGCCGCGCTGTGCGAGTTGGCGCACGCCCGCCATGTCGAAGTGTTGTTCGGCAGCGGCACGCTGGGGAATGAAGCGGTGGCCGGACAACTGGCGCTGCTGGAGCGCCCCGGTTTGGTGCTGGTGAACGGCGAATTTGGCGCACGACTGGTGGACCATGCCCGCGCATGGCAGTTGCGGTATGAAGTGCTGGAAGCGGCCTGGGGCGCGCCGTTTGACTACGCGCGCTTGGCGCGGCGGTTGGCCGACGACGGGATCGGGTGGATCTGGTTGGCGCACAGCGAGACTTCGACCGGGGTATTGAACGACCTGCCGCGCCTGACGCAACTTTGCGGACCGCTGGACGTCAAGATAGCTGTGGACTGTGTGAGCACCTTGGGCACGATGCCGCTCGACTTGAGCCAAGTGTGGCTGGCAACTTCGACTAGCGGCAAGGCGCTGGGCGCGCTGCCCGGCCTGGCGCTGGTCTTTCACAACGAGGCGCTGACGCCCGCGCCCGACCGGCTGCCACGCTATCTGGACCTGGGACTATATAATGCAGCCCAGGGTGTGCCGTTCACGATCTTGACGAGCCTCGTCTATGCGCTGGATGCGGCGCTGGCATACGTATCGGCTGAGCATCTGGCGCAAACGGCGGTCGATTCGGCAGAGCTACGGCGGCGGCTGGCCGCGGCGGGGCTGCACATGGTCGCGCCGGAGGAAGCGGCGTCGCCGGCGGTCACCACGGTGGCGCTGCCGGCCGCGTGCGATTCGGTGGCGATTGGGGATGCGCTGGAGCAGCACGGCTTCCTGCTCTACTATCGCAGTCGCTATTTGACGGCGCGCAACTGGCTGCAGATCTGCCTCATGGGAGACTACCGCGCCGACGCGCTGCACGACCTGGTGGACGTGCTGGCTGCGCTGGTACATCAGGCCGAAGGGGAAGGGCATGAGCATTCACGTCGCACCGGGGATTGACCTCGACGAGAGTGAGTTGCAGTGGGACTTCGTGCGCGCGTCGGGACCGGGCGGGCAGAACGTGAACAAGGTCGCGACCGCCGTGCAACTGCGCTTTGACGTGGCGCATTCGCCATCTTTGTCCGAACCTGTGCGGGCCCGCCTCACGCGGTTGGCGGGCAAACGATTGACAACTGGCGGCGTGCTGGTCATCGACGCTCGCGAGACACGCTCACAGACGCGCAACCG
>CAYJQA010000012.1:23621-25325 GCA_964372065.1 uncultured Litorilinea sp. | reverse complement strand
GATCATGGCTGCGCCGATGGCCTGCGCCACGCGCATGGCAATCAACACATGAATCGTGGGCGAGACGGCGCACAGCAAGGAGCCAATCGTGAAAACCACAAAACCCACGCTGTAGATGCGTTTCTTGCCGCGGATGTCGGCGAGACGGCCGACGCCGAGGAGCAGCGTCGCCAGGGTCAACAGATAGGCCAACACGACCCACTGCACCGTGGCGAAGTTGGTGTTCAATTCCTCGACCAACGTGGGCAGCGCGACGTTGACAATGCTCCCGTCAATCGTGGCGAGAAAAACGCCCATGGCGACGGCCGCCATGACATACCATTTGCGACTGTAATCCACGGCTGTACTGGTTGTATGCTCGGATAAGGTCATGACCCGCGCCTAGCCTCGGTCTATTCATGCTGGCCCGGGCGTATCGTGTTGTCCAATCTGGACATGCGCCTGTCCGGGCGTCCACCTGGCGCGGCTAGTATCGTATCACACAAGAAGACCCTGGGGCGCGATCCAGCATAGGCAAAAAGGGGAACGACAGGGGGAGGAAGGAGAAAAGCCAATCGCCCGGCGGCGTCACACCTTGACCGGCCGGTTCTCCCGATACGAACGCTGCGCCGCGAGCGCCAGGCGGGTCGCCGCGGCCACATCTTGGCCGGTCACGGGGACAGGGGCATCGTCGCGCACAGCCTCGACAAAGGCTTGCATCTCGGCCGCGAAGCTCTCCACATAACGCTCCATAAAGAAATAGAGCGGGCGGTCGCGGTGGACTGTCTCCGCGGTGCTGAAGGTGACCGCGCTGGGAAAGATGTTGTCGGTGCGGGCGCTGCCTTTGCTCCCAAAGACCTCGACCCGCTGGTCATAGCCGTAGACCGCCTGCCGGCTGTTGTCCACCACGCCGATGGCCCCGCCGCGGAACTTCAGCATCACCATGACCGTGTCTAGATCGCCCGCCGCGCCAATGGCCGGGTCGATGAGCACCCCACCGGCACAGTAGACCTCGTCCACTTCGTCGCCCATGAGATAGCGGGCCATGTCGAAGTCATGGATCGTCATGTCCAGCAGGATACCGCCGGAGGTGGGGATGTACGCGGGCGGCGGCAGCGCCGGGTCCCGGCTGATGATGTGCAGCAGGTGAGGCGTGCCGATCTCCCCCGCCTGCACCGCTTGGCGCACGCGTAGATGATTGGCGTCGAAGCGGCGGTTGAAGCCGATCTGGAGTTTGACCCCCGCCCGTTCCGCCGCTGTGACCGCCGCGTCTACTTTGGCTAGGTCGAAGTCGACCGGTTTCTCACAAAAGATGTGCTTCCCCGCCGCCGTCGCATCCAGGATCATCTGCGTGTGCAGGCTGGTCGGCGCGCAGATCAGCACCGCATCGATGGCCGGGTCGTCCAGCAACGCCCGGTAGTCCGTGACGGTGTGGGCGATGTGGGCGCGGTCGGCGCAGCGCCGCGCGGCCGCCGCGTCGATGTCCGCCACCACACTGATCTGTGCATCGGGAATCCGCGTGGCAACGCTGGTCGCATGGACGTTGCCGATACGCCCCGCGCCGATCAACCCCAGATTCAAGCTGGTAACCATGTGCGCCTCTCGCCAATGCCGGTGTCAATGCCAGTGTGTGCTTCCGGTCGCATAGTGTGCGGGGGGGGGGGGGGGGGGGGGCGCGGGCGCCGCCCCCCCCACAACAAAAAAAAATTTATATTTTGTGGGGGG
>CAYJQA010000012.1:17906-23611 GCA_964372065.1 uncultured Litorilinea sp. | reverse complement strand
GGCCCCCGGGCCTATTGGGGGGGGGGGGCGCCCGTTTCCCGCGGGCCCCCCCACGCACAAAGGCTTACAACTTGTTACTGGTAGTCGGCCGCGTTCTCAGCCGTGACGAGCACGGTGCCCGTGTCGATCACCGGGTCCAGCGTCTCGCCGTTGATCAGCTTGAGCACGCTCTCCACGCCGAGCGCGCCCATGTTGGTCGGGTTCTGGGCGACCGTGGCCGCCATATCACCCGCCAGCACGGCCGCCGCGGCGTCCGGGTTGGCATCGAAGCCCACCACCATGATCTGGCCGCCCAGACCTGCGTTCTTGATCGCCTCGACTGCACCCAACGCCATATTGTCATTGCTGGCAAAGACGGCCTTGATGTTCGGGTTGCCGGTCAGGATGTTCTCCATGACCGTGACCGCCTCGGCGCGATCCCAGTTGGCCGGTTGCTCGGCGACGATATTCAGCCCGCACGCTTCCATCCCGGCCTTGCTGCCCGTGGCGCGCGCTTGCCCGGTGGACTGGGTGATGAGACCCTGCAGGATGGCGACTTCGCTGCCCGCCTCGACATTCGAGCAAATATAGTCGGCGGCCAACTTGGCGCCCTCTTCGTTGTTGGTGCCGATGAAGGTCACGCCCTCCATGTTGCCCTTGGTGTCAACATAGACCACCGGCACGCCGTCGGCAATGGCTTTCTCCAGCGCCGGGGTCAACGCATCCGGATCGGTGACGGCGATGGCAATGCCGTCCACGCCCTGGGCCAGGGCATCCTCAATCTGGCCGATCTGCGCGGCTACGTCGCTTTCCTGCGGCGGGGACATCACGTTGACGGTGATGCCCAACTCCTCACCTTTGGCCTTGGCCCCGGCCTCAACGGCAGCCCAGAACGGATTGCCCGCGCCAGGCCCCTTCATGTTCACCAAGATGGTAATGTCCTCAACGGGCGCGGCGGCTTCCTCGGCCGGCGCTTCGGTGGCCTCCGCGGCGGGCGCTTCAGTTGCTTCCGCAGCAGGCGCTTCGGCTGCCGGCGCTTCGGCTGCCGGCGCTTCCGCTGCGGGCGCGGCCGGCGCACAACCGGCGGCGACCAGCAGCGCGATCACCAATAGCCATCCCCACATGAACTTACGCATTGTCCTGACCTCCTAAGTGTGTAGAGTCAACCTCGACGAACAACTCAAAAGCGACCACGTCGCCGGCTCTAGCTGCCGGAGCCGGCTTTGCGACGTAAGACATCCACGTAAACGGCGGCAATGATCACCACGCCGATCAGGATTTGCTGCCAGAAGACGCTCACATTGAGCAGGTTCAGACCGTTGCGCAACAGCCCCATGATCAGCGCGCCGGCGAAGACCCCCAGCACGGTCCCACGCCCGCCGAAGAAACTCGCCCCGCCGATGATGACCGCGGCGATGGCGTCCAATTCGGCCCCGATACCGGCATTGGGAAAGCCGGAGTTGGTCCGCCCGGCCAGGAGCAGACCCGCCATGCCCGCCATCGCGCCGCACAGGGTATAGACAAAGATCAACGTGCCGTCGATGTTGATGCCCGCGACCCTCGCCGCTTGCGGGTTGCCGCCCAACGCGTAGATGTGGCGGCCCCGCGGCCGGTAGGCCAGAAAGACCCACACGCCCACATAGAACACGATCATGACGACCAGGCTCACCGGCACGTCGAGCGCCAGGTCGCCGATCCGGCCGAGGTGGATATCGCGCGCGCCCCACAGCCGGATTTCGTCCGGCGAGCCGCTGATCGGCACGCCCCCCGACACCAGGTTGGTGACGCCGCGCACGATATTCAACATACCCAGGGTCATGATGAAGGGATGGGGCAGGCGCAGCTTGGTCAGACCGAGGCCGTTGAGCAGGCCAATGCCGATCCCCACCAAGATGGGGGTCCAGATCGCCAAATACCAGGGGACGCCCGCTTTGGTGGCTTGGGCCAGCACCACCATCGCCAGCGCCATCGTCGCCCCGACGGACAGGTCGATGCCGGCGGTGACAATGACGACGAACTGGCCCAAAGCCAAGATGGCATTGACGGCGATTTGCCGGAAAATATTGGTGACGTTGGTCCAGGTGAGGAAGACATCGGGCCGCAGAATTTGCAGCGTGATGACCATCACAGCGACCAGGATGATGATGCCGTAGTTATCCAGATAAGGGATGAGGCGCACGCGCAGGCTGCGTTCACGGGCCGTAGCGGACTCGCTGCGGCCCTCCTCTTCGACCTCAACCGCCCCGATCGGCGGGATGCTTTCTTCGCCGAGACGCCGATTGTCAATGTCTGTGCTCATGGCCGCCCCCTCAATCCGGCTCTGCCGTGGTAGCCACGGGCGTTTGGCCGCGACGCGACCCCATGATCCAGCCGATCACTTCCTCGCGGTTCACTTCGCCGAGACGGCCCTCGGCAAAGTTGCGCCCATGAAAGAGCGCCATCACCCGGTCGCAGACATGGAAGACATCGTCCATGCGGTGGCTAATGAGCACCACGCTGACACCGTGGTCGCGCAGCCCCTTGATCAGCCCCAACACCTTGCTGACCTCGCGGATAGCCAACGCGGCGGTTGGCTCGTCCATGATCACCACCTTGGCGAAGAACGCCGTGGCCCGGGCAATCGCCACCGCTTGGCGCTGGCCGCCGGAGAGTTCCTCGACGTGCTGGTCCACGCTCTTGACGCGGATGCGCAGGTTGTCCAGATGCTCCTGCGCCATGACCCGCGTGCTGCGATGATCGACCCAGCGCAGCCCGGCAAACTTGCGCGTCTGCTCGCGGCCCAAGTAGATATTCTCGTAGATGCTCAGGTTGCCGGCCAACGCCAGGTCCTGGTAGACCATCTCGATGCCGGCGTTGCGCGCGTCCATGGGGCTGGCGAAGGTCGCCGGACGTCCCTCGATCAGGATTTCGCCTTTGTCGGGTGCATAGAGGCCGGAAAGCACCTTCATCAACGTCGATTTGCCGGCGCCGTTATCGCCGACGACGCCCAGCACCTCGCCTATTTCGAGCCGCAGACTCACGCCTTCCAGGGCTGTGACGGCGCCAAAGTACTTGGAGATGCCGCGCATCTCAATGACCGGGACAGTGGGGTCCATCGGTTTTCCTCGTCTTCTGCCATCGGTTCATGCCCGCTGGGCGCAAATAGCGCATCACAAGCAAGAACACTGCGCCGGGCAGCTTTATGGGCTATTGTCAGTTGAGATCTGAGGCTTCAGTGGTTGGCTGACGCCGGGAAATTGATTGTGTGGGAATGCCGCAATTCTACACGATGTGCCGCGAATGCACCACTCGTCGAGAAGGGGGTGTATCTCAAAACGGGGGCCGGTTCTTGTCACCCTGAGCCCGGGCGCCCCTGGGCGCGAAGGGTCCCGGTGCGCCAGGATGCTGCGCTACGCCGTGCTGCACACCACTACGTGAGCAGCATGACAGCGTGCCCCCAACATGAAATGCACCCGCATCGACCGATATCGATCCGCTACCAGGAGGGTCGGTGCCGCCGGCGGGAGTTTCCTTTTCCGCGAGAGTGCACTTCTCGACTCGCCCAAACAAGCCGTGGGAAGGCTACGATTACCACGACGCTCGCAACTTCTAATAGACAAATCGGATAAAAGTCGCATAATGGGGGAATGCGAAAACGACAGTTCAACCTAAACGAAACTGATGAGCAAGCCTTGCGGGTGGCGTATCTGAATTGCCGAGATGGTGCGACGCGCACGCGCTATCAAGCCGTCCGTCTCTATGGCACTGGCTACGCTGTGGCCGACATCCTGCGCATCTGTGATTGCAGCCGACGCAGCCTATTGGAATGGTGCCAACGGTATCAAGCCGAAGGCATCGCCGGTCTGGTGGACCATCGCGTGGGCGGGAATCACGCACACCTCAGAGCGCTCGAGATCGAAGAATTGAGCCGATTGCTGCATACCTACACGCCGATCCAGTTGCTGGGTGCAGATGCGTGTAGTGGGAATGGCATCTACTGGACAGTGGAGGAAGTGCGCCAAGTCGTGCTAAACCGCTTTGGCGTTCGCTACAAAAGCATCACTTCCTATCGCACGCTGTTGGCCCGTTGCGGCTTCAGTTATCAACGAGCAACACAACAATACAAGTCGCACAACGAGTTCAAAGTCATGGACTTCGAAGAACAGCTCGAAAAAAACTCGTTGACCTAGCCCAGGAACGTCCTGAGACCGTGATTCTAGCGGGTGATGAAGCCTCACTCTACTTACAAGCCACCCTCATGCGAGTCTGGAGTGTGGTCGGGCAGACACCGGTGGTTCGGAGCGATCCGGGACGGTCAATGACGCACTTTTATGGGGCGCTCAACCTCTTGACCGGTCAGGAAACGGTCATGCGAACCCAACTCATGAACTCGGAGGTGTCGGCGTTGTTCTTGCAGAAGCTCCTGGCGACCTATCCAAACCAGCCGATTTTGCTCCTGTGGGACCGCGCCAAATGGCATCTGGGGCAAGCGGTGAAGCACCTGTTGCAGGCCAATCCAAACCTGGAGATCTTCTTCTTCCCACCGGCTTCACCCGCGCCCAAAGGGCACCCGAACCCGCAGGAACACGTCTGGAAGGCCACCCGCGAAGCCGTCAGTCACAATCACACCATCGCCAAACTCGACATTTTGGCCGATTGCTTTGAAAACCATTTGACCGATACTGTCTTCCCATGTTCGCTCCTTGAGCAGCATGGCTACCACGATCTTTGTGCGATGTTTAATTGATTTGTCTATAAGCTCGACTTTGTACATTATGAATTTCGCAGTGTGCACCGTTGTGTATGATGCACCAGAGACGGCGCGGTTTGCCTGCAATGTGCCGGAATACTTTTTGCATGTCGGGGTGTGGGAGCGACTTGCAGAAAGTCAACTGTTCGTTCTGCACGAAGTCAAGCACCCTCTGGCGTGCCGGATTAGGCATCTGGGCGTTTTGTACAAAGTCAAGCTAAGAAACTGAGTCTGTTTCTTACCGTTTTGGCGCCGGAACCCGGCGTGGAACACTCAGAAGTGTATAGTCCCGTGGTATAGTGGTACAGTATCCACTCAACAAAAGGGGCAGCTATGGGACAGCTACTTCACAGCCGCGCCACCACGACAGCGCCAGTGCGTCGAGCAATCCAAACGAGTCAGGCGAGCATAAAGTCCCTGGCACAGCAATACGGCATTAACCCCAAGACTGTGGCGAAGTGGAAGAAACGTACGGCGGTGACGGATGAACTTATGGGGCCTAAATCACCCCAGTCAACGGTGCTCAGTGGCGAAGAAGAAGCGATCATTGTCGCCTGTCGCAAGCACACGCTCCTGCCACTAGACGACTGCCTCTATACGTTACAAGAAACGATTCCGCACCTGACGCGCTCGTCTTTGCATTGTTGCCTGCAACGGCACGGCTATGGTTGACCCCTCACGAGTACATCTACCAGCAGTGGCAACAACAGCCGGACTTATTCCTCCATGACCCGCACCATTACAACCTGGGACTGTACACCTAGCTTAACCTACCTCCCCTCCTCTTTCTCAATGCCTTGGTACAAAGTCGAGTTAAGAGGGTGTAGGCGAAGGGGCCGGCGTTGTCCTGCTGAGAAACTTGGCGCCGCCGCCCCTGCCGTCAGGGCATGCCCCGCCGTCTTCGTCGCACGCCGCGCAACCCGCGCTGGCCCATCCTTCCACGATCGATTACGGGCGGTCCGCCGCCCACGGGAGACCTAAACCATGAGCCGAACTC
>CAYJQA010000012.1:0-17896 GCA_964372065.1 uncultured Litorilinea sp. | reverse complement strand
CGCACAGCCCTTGTCGGCTGCGGCAAAGTGGGCAACACCCACGCCCAGGCGCTGCAAAGCTTGGCGCAGTCGGAGTTTGTGGCCGTTTGTGACGCCGACCCGCAGCGGGCCACGCAATACGCCCAACGTTACGGCGTGCAAGCCTTTACCTCACCCGCCGAGATGTTCACCGCGGCCCGCGTCGAGGCCGTCGCCGTCTGCACGCCCCACCCCATCCATGCCGATGTGGTCGTGGCCGCGGCGCAGCACGGCGTCCACGCGCTGGTCGAGAAGCCGCTGACGTCCAACTTGGCCGACGCCGACCGCGCCATCGCCGCGTGCGCAGCCGCGGGCGTCAAGCTGGGCGTCGTCAGCCAGCGCCGGCTCTACCGGCCCATCCGGCGCATGGCGCAGGCCATTCAGGACGGCAAGATTGGCCGGCCCATCTTGGGCACGCTCACGGTCATGGGCTGGCGCGACGCCGCCTATTACGAGTCGGATAGCTGGCGCGGCCGGTGGCTGGCCGAGGGCGGCGGCGTGCTGGTCAACCAGACGCCGCACCAACTGGACATGCTGCAATGGCTCATGGGGCCTATCGAAGAATTGTTCGGGTATTGGGACAACCTGAATCATCCCTACATCGAAGTGGAAGACACGGCCATCGCCATCCTGCGTTTTCGCAACGGCGGGCTGGGCCAACTGCTGGTAAGCAACTCGCAGAAGCCGGGCCTCTTCGGCAACATCCATATTCACGGCAGCAACGGCGCATCGGTCGGCGCGCAGACCGAGTTTGGCTCCTCGTTTGTGGCGGGCGTGACCTCGGCGGTTGTGCCGCCCATCAACGACATCTGGACCGTGCCGGGCGAAGAGCATCTGCTGGCCCAGTGGCAGGCGGAAGACCGGGCCGCCGCCGAGACGGAAAGCGTGATGACCCACTATCACCGCCTGCAGATCGCAGACTTCCTGGCCGCGGTGATCGAAAACCGCGACCCGATGGTCACGGGCGCGGAAGGGCGCAAGGTGGTGGAGATGTTCACGGCCATCTACCGCTCCCAGCGCGACCGGCGACCGGTGCAGTTCCCGCTCGCACCCGAACCCGACGGCGCGGACTACGATGGTCGCCTCAGCTACACCCCCCTCAGCCGCCGCCAAGACTGAGCCAGGCGGCCGCCTGTAACCGCGCGCGAACCGCCGCGCAGCCTTCCCACGCTTGGAACCACACCGGCATCGCCATCTGTGCGCCAAACCCTGCGCCGTGGCGCCGCCGCGCTATCCTTTGATGCCCGTGCGCGTGACGCCTTCGGCGATCCAGCGCTGCATGAACAGGAATGCGATCAGCATGGGCGCGGCGCCCAGCAGCGCGCCGGCAAAGAGCAGCTTCAGGTTCAGCACCTGCGCCGTCAGGTAGACCGACAGGTTGATCTGAACCGTCCACCATTCGCGCGTCTGCCCGATGACCAGCGGCCACAGGAACGAGTTCCAACTGTTCACCAGCACCAGCGAGCCGAGCGCCATGATGATCGACCACGAGTTGGGCAGCGCAATCCGGAAAAACAGCCCCAGATACGATAGCCCGTCCACGCGGCCTGCGTCTTCAAGCTCCGCCGGGAAGCTCAGATAGAACTGGCGGAACATGAAGGTGTTGAATGCGCTGAACAGACCGGGCACGATCAACCCCTGCAGCGAGTTGACCCAACCCAGCCGCGCCACCACCGCATAGGTGGGCACGAACAGCGCACTCGTCGGGACTAACATCGTCGCGAGGATCACCCCGAACACGATGTTCTTGTGCTGATAGGGAATGCGGGCCAGCGCGTAGCCCGCCATGCACGCAAAGAGCGTCTGGAAAACCAGCGTCGTCACCGAGATCAGCGCCGAGTTGCGGAAGCCGATGAGCGTGGGGACAAAGGGATCAGCAAACAACTCCTTGAAGTTTCCCCATTGCGGTTCCTTGGGGAAAAGAATCCAGTCGAACGCGCTGATCTCCGGATTGGTCATCAAGGCATTGCGAAACAGGATATAGAACGGGATCAGAAACACGATCGCCAGTACAATCAGCAGGACATGGATGAGGATGTCGCCGACTTTGTTCATCGTATCACCCTGTGTCTGAGGCGTGGGCCGGCGCTAGAGTTCGCGGCCGAGACCGCCCACGATGCGGTTGCCGGCGATCGTCGCGACAATCAACAGCACCGCCAGAATAAACGATCCGGCCATGGCCCGGCCGTAGATCTGGTCGGCCATCGCGATCTGATACAGATAGACTAGCGGCGGCCGCGCCAAGACTACATTGCCGCTCGAGGCGAACGTACCGCCCAAAATGTTGTAGAACTCGTCAAACGCATTGAACGCATGGATGATGTTCATGAGAATGACGAAGATCGACGTGTTGCGCAGCAGCGGGAAGGTGATGTGCCGGAAGAGCGTCCATCTGCTCGCCGCCCCGTCCACGCGCGCCGCTTCATACAGCTCACGGGGGATGTCCTGCATGGCGGCGATAAAGACGATCATATAGAAGCCGACCTGCAGCCAGAGGCGCACGGTGATCAGCACAAGCCAGTACCACGGCGGCCGCGGCGTACCGATCCACGCGATCGGTTCCACGCCGAAGAGCCAGATGATCGCGTTGGCAAAGCCATACGGCAGCCCGTTGAAGATGCTCACCCGCCAGATCAGCGACGCGATCACATAGGAGATGGCCGTCGGGATAAAAAAGACCGAGCGGAAAAACCCCTTGCCAAACGCTGCATTCTGGACCAACACCGCCAGCATCAGCGAAAACAGATAGGTCGTCGGGACGATGAAGAGGGCAAAGATCGTCACCGTAATCAACGCGCGAATATACTCCGGGTCGGTGATGATCTGGCGGTAGTTCGCCAAGCCGACCCATTGGTCGAGCGAGATCGTGTTGCGCGAACTATAGAGACTGACGGCAAAGCCCCACAGAATAGGGAGAAAGGTAAAAACCAGCAGGCCAAGCACCAGCGGGCCGGTCATCAGCCAGAATGAGAGCGCGACCTCTCGCCGGCGCGTGCCCGCTTGGGCTTGCCCGCCTACCGGGCGCTCCTTCGTCGCCCCTGCCGAAATCTGCGCAGCGTTCATTACCGGCGCTCCTTGCGGGTGTTGGCTGTCCCCAGCGAACCCGCACGGGTTCGCTGGGGACAGCGCCTAGGGTCGATCACTAGCAGATGCCCGCCAAACCGACCGGATCACCCGGCCAACAAGGAGGCCAGTTCCGCCGTGGCGGTGTCGAATGCCTTCTGCATCTCCGCTTCCGCCGGGGCGTCGTTTTTGACGATGTTGCTATATGCGTCGGTGACCGCCGAGCCCATCGATTCCGTCCAATACGGGCCATTGCTCCGGCCGTACTGGTACAGACCATCCACCGCGATCTTGGGGTTGCCCTCGGCCAGCTTGGCATTGGCGGCCGCGGCGCTCTTGCGTGACGGCACGTGGAAGCCATACGCGCTGGCCCACTCGTTTTGCCACTCGGTATTGTCGATCCACTGCCACTTGACGAACTCTTTCGACTCCTCCATGTGGCTGCCCTGGCCGTTGACAAACTCCACCCAGCCGCCCCAGAAGGTCGACCACGTGCCGCCCGACCCGTCAATGTCGATGGGCGGGAACTGCGAGACATAGAAGTCCTCTTCGATCTGCTGGCGGATGCCGGGCATGGCCCACAGCCCCGTCCACTGCATCGCGGCCAACCCCTGCGTCAGCGCCGAGGGGTCCCACCAGTCGGTGGGCGAGCCGATGAGCAGCACGCCGGTCTTGTTCAGATCGCGCACCTTCTCATAGACCGCACCCACCTTGGCCGGGTCAAAGACCACCGACGGCGTCTCGTCAATGAAGTCGAGACCGGCCGCCCACGTGCCCACATCCTGGAGCGAGGCGATGCCGCCGTCGTTGCCCAGGAACAGCCCCTTCTGCCGGCCCGTGTTCAGCTTGGTGGCGGCGTCTACCAGTTCGTCCCAGGTCGTGGGCGGCTTGACACCCGCCTCGTCCAGGATCGACTTGCGCATATAGAGCAGGCCGGTGTCGATGATCATGCGCACGCCGTAGATGTGCCCCTCGATGCTGTTCAGCTCCAGGTCCTTGGGGTCAAAATCGGCCTTGATCTCGTCTGGGAAGAGATCGTCCAGCTCGACCACCTGCTTGGCGCGCACACGGCCCAGGTTGAGCGAGCTTTCATAGATGTCCGGCCCGGTCCCGGCGGCCAGCGCCGAGTTCAACTTAGTGGCATAGTCGCCGGGCGACCAGGTGACCTCGACCGTCGCCTTGTCCTGCATGTTGTTGTATTCATCGGCAATCCGGTAGACGGCTTCCTGGGTCCCCTGCTCACCGTACTCGTGCCACCACTGCTGAAGCACAATCTTCTCACCGGCCGGCTCAGCCGGGGCAGCCGCTGCGGGCGCGGTCGTTGCGGCGGGCGCGGCGGCCTCTCCCGCCGTAGCAGGAGCAGGCGTCGACTTGCCGCCACACGCGGCCAAGGCCATGCCGGCTGAACCAAAGGCGACTAGACGAAGGAACTCTCTGCGCGAAGTGGACATCTTGATTCTCCTTTGAATCAATACCGTTTAGGTTGAACTAGGTAGATCCGGAAGAATATCGACGTAGACAAAAACCGGGGGGATTCCCTCGGCCTAGCAACGGGCGAGCTTTGGAGCTTCTGCAATGTAACTGCAATGTAAGAGGAAAACTGCCGACAAACAACTGGTGGTTATAAGCCAACCGCAATCGTTCGCAGATCGATATAAAACGTTCTGATCGATGGGTACGCTATGAAATTACCACGATGTGGCACGACTTGCAAGCGCTTTATAAATGTCCCAGACCATCGTTATGGGAGAGTAGGCAGACGGTTGCGGTAGAGTTCCCTGAGTGGTGAGCAGCGCCGTTGGGCGGCGCATGGCCGGGGTGGCGTGTCCCGCCAAAACAAAAAGCGCCTTGCCGGCGACCGCATGGGGCCGCCGGCAAGGCGCCTTGTTTGGGCGGGGCGCTACCGTTCCAGGCTCGGCATGTACTGGAACGCGCCGGTCACGGTCCACGCGCCCATCTGGTTGGGCCCTTGTTCGCCGCCCAGATCGTCCACGCCATACATTTCGATGGCGTAGGCGTCAAGCTGCGCGGCCGCGCTCTTGAAGTGCACCGGCAGCTCCACGCGCACATTCGACCCGGTCTCGCCCGACCCGAAGAATTTCGCCTGCGCCAAGTCCAGCCGCACGGTCGCGTTCTCCAGCACCTTGGCCTCGCCAAAGCGCCCACTGCCTGCGGGCGTGCCGTCCGGATTGAGCAAGATGATCGTGCTGGCGTCCTCACCGTTGGCGTCGCGCGTCTCCTGATAACGCACCCACAGCGGAATCTTCTCGCCGTCGACCAGCCGCAAGTCCATCTCGTTCATGGTACGCCAAGAGTGGGTGGTGTGCGTCCAGTCCAGGCTAAAGACCGTGAGCTGACCCACCGCGCTTGCCTGGATGCCATCCGGCCCGATAGTCAGGGCGGCGATGCCCACCACGCCCTTGACCACGGCAAAGGCCACCGTGGCGGAGGCTTTCTTCGTACCCGTGTCGAGGACGTCCACCTTGGCGGTCATGACCGCCGCGATGTCCTGCGCCGTGATCAGCGCGATGAGCTTGTCGCCGTCCAGCAGCGTCTTGCGGTCGCTGCCGTTCCAGCGCACCACCGACTTCGCCGTGAAGTTCTTGCCGCTGACCACCAGCTTGAAGTCCTTGCCCCCGGCGATGACCGAGCCAGGGCTGAGACTCGCGATAGCCGGTGCGGTGGCGTCGCCTTCGAGCACGTCCAGCACATTCACTGTGACCGTCGCCGACTTGCTCAGGCTGCCGTCCGATACGGTCACGCCGGCGCTGTGCTGCTTCTGGGTCTCAAAGTCCAGCTTAGTGGAATCCAGGACCGAAAGCTGGCCGGCGCTGGAAATCCGGAACACCGTAGATGTGGTCGTGAAGGTGAGCGGATCGCCGTCCGGGTCGCTCGCGACCAGCCGCGACCCGACCAGGCTGCCATTGATGGTGTTTTCGGCCACGCTGCGCGTCTGGTTTGCCAACGTGGGCGGCTCGTTTTGGTCCTGCAGGTTGACGGTCCAGGTCGCGATGTCGAATTGGCCCAGGTCGTTGCGCGCTTCCACCCCCAACACAAAGACCGGGGAGGTCTCGAAGTTGAGGGCCGCGGCATTATTGACTAAGAGCGCGCCGGTGTTGTCAATGCGGAAGGCGTTGTTGGTGTTGCCGAAGAGGATCGTGTAGGTCGTGACCGCGGCGGCTTCGACTTGGGCCGCGCTCGGGACGGGGACCGGCGTATTGTTGGCGCTGTTCTCCGCCAGCGCGACGGTCGCATCTGCGAGCAGCGGCGCGCCTGCCGTGTCCAGGATCACCACCTCGGCGGTGTCTTGCGTGCCCGTGACGGCCTGTGTCGGCTCAAAAAGCTGCATGGCGAAGGTTTCGGCGGGTTCATCCACACCATCGGCCTTGATGGGGACGGTGAAGGTCTCGGTAATTTCACCCGTGCTAAAGGCGACCTCGCGCAGATTGTCTGCGAAGTCCACACCGTCCACATTGAGTCCGGCCCCACCCTGGGCCGTGCCGCCGTCCGGCTGGCCCGTCAACTGCACGCGCACACCGGACGCCGTCAGCCCATTCCCGGAACGCCGCACCGGGAACACAGCGGGCAAGATACCGTCTTCGCTGACCACGTAGCGATCCTGGGTGAACTCCACGACCGGCGCATCGAAGGCGGCGAACAGCTCCGTCACGCCCAGCGTCTCCTGGTCCGCCAAGTAATAGACGGCATCGCCTTGCGGGCTGAACTGGAAGTCGAGCGCGCCGGTCAGGACGTTGCCGCCGGACGGTAACGGACCGCTGACCGGTTCCACGGGGCCGCCGTCGATAGGCACGCTGAACAACTCGACCACGCCGGCGGTGTTCTGGTCCGCGGCGTAGACCACGCGCTGGCCGTCCGGGCTGATCTGGAAGGCGCGGACGCTACCGCCGGGGACCAACAGCCCGTTGATCTGGAGCGGCACGACCGGCGTCGCGGTCAGGTCGATGCTCACCAACTCATACTTGCCGTCGTTGCCGCTGTCGGCCAGATAGACCAGGTGGCTGCTGTCCGCGCTCATCTTGACGTCTGGCGCAGGCTGTAGAATCGCCACCGGTGGCCCGGGATACGATGTGAGCGCGGTCAGCCCCAAGGCCAGCGGGCGGCTCGCCAGGCGCAGCGTCCCCGGCCCGCCGGTATCGACGAAGAAGACATTGGCCCCGTCCGGGCTGATGAGGAAGCTGCGCACGGTTGCGCCCACCAGCCCCCCACTGATCAACGTGGCGGCAGAGCCGGTAGTGGCGACTGCAAAGAGATCCAATCGGTTATCAACAAGTTGGTCCGCCAGATAGACGACCAGGTTGCCGTCCGGGCTGAGCTGGAAATCGCTCACCGCGCCGCCGCTGGTCAGCGGGGCGTTGAGTTTGGTGACGATGCCGCCATTGGTGCGTGCGCTGTATAGCTCGGCGACCCCGTTGGTGGTTTGGTCGGCCAGGTAGACGGCGCGACTGGAGCCGGCGTTCACCTTGAACTGCAACACATCGCCGCCCGCCACCAGCGGCCCGCTGATGCGGAAGCCCACGTCCGACCCGTCGGCGGGCACGCTAAACAACTCGATGGCGCCGTCCAGATTTTGGTCGGCGCGATAGATGGCCCGCGTGCCGTTCGGCGTGATCTGGAAGTCGTAGACCACGCCCCCGGTCACCAAACCGGGATTGACCTGGCGTCGGTCGCCGCCAATCGGCACCTGGTTCAAGTTGTTTACCTCCTCGCCAAAGAAGAAGGTGTTACTGGTCCCGTCCGTAATGCTGGAGATGCGCTCCGGTACGGCATGATGGCGGACGTTGAAGTTGACGGAGCGTACCGAACCGTCGCCGAAGGCAATATCATCTTCCTCAAAGGTGAAGTCGAAATCACGCACGGCGCGGTTGCCGATGGGGATGGGACCGCCGACCGAGGTGGGGCCGGCGGAGCCGTCGGCGGGCACACTGAACAGTTCAAAGACGTTGCCCAGCGTCGCGTCGGTTGTCGTGCGTAGAAAGATGACCTGGCCGCCGTCCGGGCTGAACTGGTAGCTGTGGACGCTCTCCGCCGCCACCGTCGCCGGTGGGTTGAGTTGGACCGGCGCGCCCCCGGTCGCGGGCACGCTGTAGAGGTCGGCGGGCGGCGGCGGTGGATTATCCTGAGCCGGGGGCAGCGTGCGCGCGATCCGGTAGACGATCCGGCTGCCGTCCGGGCTAATGCGGAAGTCGAGGACGCGCTGGTCCACACCCAGCGCGTGGTTCAGTTTTGCATTCACCTGGGGGGCGGCCTGCACGGGCGGCGCGATCGCAGCCGGCAACACAAGCGCCAACAGAACACGCACAAGCAGCGACATCCGACCTAACCAGCGACGCGTAAGCATAGGCCATCCTTGGTCCAAAAGGGAAGTGGTATCCATTTGCGGAGGCGCTATTGTAGTGCATGTCACGGCAATTGCGAAGTGCGCGCAAACTGCGGGAGATGGCGCGGAATGGGTAGCTTGCCGGCAGTATGGTCCGGCTTGTCGCGCCGATGAGCAAGAACGCCCCGGTGTGGTGGCCCTCAGGGCCAGCCCCGATTTATTTGACGTCCCCTCGAAACTGTGAAACAATCATTAGGCAAGCATCTGTGTTACAAGTCGTTCCGTCATCGCAATCAGACCGTGAATTCGTGCCCCAGCACGAAGGTTAAAGGTATGGGTCAGGTGTGCGGCTTTTGACGTCGCCCGAGTGGCCTCGCCCGAAGATTGCTGGCGCGTCCCTCGGCTCAACTGCAAGCGTTATATTTTCCTGATCCCCACCCCACGCGGCAAGCCGCGGCCGGCGTGTCCCCTGTTCCCCGCCGTTCTGCGTGCTCCGCCAGGGTCGCGGCATTGCGCCGCCTGGCCCAGTTCAAACCACCTACCCCGCCAACGTGGACCGCGCGAAGCCATCATTGCCGCCCGTTGCGACCAACCTTGCGCGGCCCCACGTCCCTCACCATCTAGTCCAAAGACGACGAACAAAGGAGAAAAAGATGAGACTCAGTGCCAAGAAGTTGTTGTACTTGTCCGTGATTCTGTCCCTCCTCTTGGCGGCCTGCGCGCCGGTGGCGCCGGGCACGACGGCCGAAGGGGGCGCCGCTGCCGAGCAGATCACCCTCACACAGTGGCTGGGCGTAAGCAGCGCCGGGTCCGAACAAGCCCAGTGCATCGTCGACAACATTATCACCCCGTACAGCGAGAAGACGCCGGGCGTCAAGGTCGAAGCCGTGTTCCAGGCCAACATATGGGACGCCATGCGCACCGCCGTGGCTGGCGGCGGCGGGCCGGATATCGTCACCACCCCGGGACCGTCCTTCGTCTTTGAAATGGCCCAAGCGGGCCAGTTGCTGCCCCTCAGCGACTACGCCGATAAGTTGGGCTGGCACGACATCTTTGCGCCCTGGGCGTTGAGCTTGGGCACGGTGGACGGCGAGCTCTACAGTATCCCGCACGAGTTGGAAAGCCTCATCCTCTACTACAACAAGACGCTCTTTGAGGAAAAAGGCTGGACGGCCCCCAAGACGACCGACGAGTTGATGGCGTTGGCCGAGCAGATCGCGGCCGCAGGCATCATCCCCTTCAGCCATGCCAACGCGGAATGGCGGCCCTCCAACGAGTGGTTCGTGGGTGAGTTCCTCAACCACGTCGCCGGGCCGGATGCCGTCTACCAGGCCCTGACCGGTCAGAAACCCTGGACCGATCCCGAATTCGCCGATGCCATCAACATGCTCAACACCATGCAGGCCAACGGCTGGTTCATGGGTGGACTGGACCGCTACTACACCGCCACCGCCGACGAACGGCTGGCGGCCTTTGGCGACGGCGCCGCGGCCATGAACATCGAGGGTACGTGGGCGCTCAACAACATGTTTAACTACTTCGGTGAAGAAGCGGGCAACGCCAACGACTGGGATTGGGTGCCCGTACCTTCGACTGATGGTACGGCCATCTTCGACCTGGGCATCGGCTCCACCTACTCCATCAACGCGGCCACCAAGTACCCCGAGCAGACCGCCGAATATCTGACCTACTACTTCTCACCCGCAACGCAGGCGATCGCGCTCACCAAGTGCAACTATGCGCCGGCTCCGGTTGATCTGAGTGGTGAGAGCCTAGAGGGGATCGACCCGCGGGTGGCCGCCGCCTTCGCCGGGCTGACCGCGGCGTCCGACGCGGGTGACTACGGCTATACCACCTGGGCCTTCTGGCCGCCCAAGAGCGACGTCTACATCTACGAGGAGATCGAGAAGGTGTGGGCGGGGCAGATGACCACGGAGGAATACCTGCAGGGCTTGCAGTACCTGTACCAGTAACAACTGACCGCGGGTGACAACCCGCCCATTCCCGAACGCTAACGCCTGACTTGATTTGCCGCGGGGCTGCCCTTCACCGGGCAGCCCCTCCCATCGCTGCGCCCGCCCATCTGTCTTGGGCCGCGGCGTGACTGAGAACCGAAAGGAGACAGCGTGGCGAACCTAGCCAACGTCGGTAATACACCGGGTTCCGCACGTGTATCGCACTCATCCACCCGCAGCGGATGGAAGCGCTTCCGGCGCAGGGTCATCGTCCCCTGGCTGTTCATGCTCCCCATCATGCTGATTCATGTCATCGTGGTCATTGGGCCGTCCGCCGGCGCGGTTTACTATTCGCTCACCGACTGGTCCGGTGTGGGCGCGGGCGAGTTCATCGGCCTGGCGAACTACCGCAAAATCCTCTTTGAGGATATGGACTACCGCCGGGGCTTCTTGAACAACTTATCGTGGCTGGCCTTCTTCCTAACGGTGCCCTTCATCGTATCGCTCTTTACGGCCAGCATGTTGGCGCGCATCCGCCGCGGCAGTATGGCCATCCGCGCCGTCCTGTTTATCCCCTACGTGCTGCCCGCGGTCATCACCGCCAGCATTTGGCGCAACTTGCTCAGCCCGACGCTCGGCATCGGCCCGCTCCTGGCGAGTTGGGGCATCCCCGGTCTGGACAAGGCGTTCTTGGGCCAGCCGGAGACCGCGCTGATCTCCATCGCCTTTGTGGATAACTGGCATTTCTGGGGCTTTCTCATGGTCCTGTTCTTGTCCGCCATGCAGAGCATCCCCCCGGAGCTGTACGAGGCCGGGCGCATCGACGGCGCCACCCGCTGGCAGGAATTCCGCTTCATCACCCTGCCCGGCATTCGCCCCACCATCGTCTTTATGCTGCTCATGGTCTCCATCTGGTCGTTCCTGGTCTTTGACTATATTTGGATTCTGACCCAGGGCGGGCCGGCCGGAGCGTCGGACGTGCTCGGGACGTTGGTTTACAAACAAGCCTTTATGCGCTTCGAAGCCGGTTATGCCTCCGCCATCGGGCTGACCATGAGCTTCCTCGCCGGTCTGGTCATTCTGCTCTTCCAATACTTGCGGCGACGCGGGTGGGAAATATGAAACGACTCTTCAAAGGGGGGCGCGATATCAGCCTGGCCCCCAACTATATCCTGCTCATTCTGCTCGTCGCTTTTGCGCTCGGCCCGCTGATCGTCGTCCTTTTTAACTCGGTCAAAGATGCCGCGTCCATCGGTCGCAACCCGCTCGGCTTCCCCACCGAGTTTATCTGGCAGAACTACCCCAACGCCTGGGAGATCGGCAACTTCTCCACCACCACGCGCAACAGCTTCATCCTGGTGGTGGGGGCGGTCACCGGCGTGTTGACCCTGGCGGGCCTGGCGGCGTATGCGCTGGCGCGGCTCAACCTGCCGGGCGGCGCGCTCGTCATGCTCTATTTCCTGGTCGGGTCCAGTCTGCCCGTACAGTTGTTCCTGGTACCGCTTTTCTTCCTCTGGCGGCAGTTGGGGCTGGTCAATAACCTCTTCGGCCTGATCATCATTTACATCGCGGTTCAATCGCCCTTCTCCATCTTCCTGCTGCGTTCGTACCTGGTGGGGCTGCCGGCCGACTTTGAGGACGCCGCGCGCGTGGATGGCGCCAACGAGTTGCAGGTCTTCACGCGCGTCGTGCTGCCGCTCTCTTGGCCGGCGTTCTTGACCGTCGGCTTGGTCGTCTCGCTCTCGATCTGGAACGAGTTCCTGCTGGCGACGGTCTTCTTGACCCGCCAGGAGCTGTTCACTGTGGTCACCAGTTACTACAACTTCTCCAGCCGCTTCAGCCGCGACTGGGGGCTCACCAGCGCGGCCGCAGTGATGATGATCGCGCCTATCCTCATCGTCTTCTTAAGCCTGCAGCGACGCTTTATTGCTGGGCTTACTCAGGGCGGCGTCAAGGGCTAACATAGGCGACATACACGACTTGTAGCGGCGCTTTCCTAACCGCCGGGGTTGGCTTCCGCACATAACTGCGGTAGACAGACCAGACGGCGGTACCATACCGCCGCTACGGTCAGGCGTATGTCGTGCAATGAAGGATCAATCACCTGTGCCACTCTACGACCAAGTGCTCGGCTGTCTCCTGGGCGGCCTGTGCGGCGACACCATCGGGCGGCCCGCGGAAAATCTCGACTATCAGACCATCGCGGCGCGCTTTGGCCGCATCACCGGCCCGTTAGCTGAACCGGGCAAAGCCGCGGGCGTCGGCACCGACGACTCCGCGCTAAAACACATGCTCTGTGCGGCCATCTTGGCCGCGCCGGGTGAGGTGACTCCCGCCGACTGGGCCGCGGTCTGGCGCGCCCGCATGGAGCCTAGCCGCTTCTGGATCCCCGTGCAGAATGCGTTTTACCGGCTCATGGTCCAAAACATCCCGCCGGAGGAAATCGGCGTGGGCAACATGGTTTCCAATAGCTCGGCCATGTGCATTTCGCCCATCGGCATCGTCAACGCGGGCAATCCGGCCGCGGCCTGTCGCGAAGCCCTCTCCGCGGCCCGCATCATCCACCGGGGTTTCCCGCTGGAAGGCGCGGCCGCCATGGCGGCTGCCACCGCCGCCGCGTTCAGCCCGGACGCGACGCCCGTGCGCATCGTTGAGGCGGCCTACGCCCATCTGCCCGCGGAGAGCGAGATGATCGCCGCCATCCGCGACGCCTTCGATCTCGCCGTCGCCAGCGGCAGCTACGCCGAGTTCCGCGCGGCCTATTACGCCGACCGGCTGCGGCCCTGGCCTCACCGGCGGGAAGGGACCAGCATCGCCGTGGACCCGCGCGAGTCCGTCGCGGTCAGCCTCGCCATCCTCTATCTGGCGGATGGCGACCCCGTCGCGACGATTTTGGACTGCGCCAACTTTGGCCGTGACGCCGACACCATCGCGACCATGGCCGGGGCCGTCGCCGGCGCGCTGGCCGGAGCCGCCGCGCTCCCCGCCGAGTGGGTGGCGGCCGTGCGCGCGGCCAACCCGGTCGACCAGGATGAGTTGGCGCACGGACTGATCGGCGTGCTCCAACGCCGCGCCCGCGCCGCCGGCGGCTGGGGCGCGTTCGTCCTCAGCCAGACGGACGGCGGCTGACCTTACCGAAACCATCAATCTACCAGACCCTTCTAGCGCGGAAAGGCGCACAGAAATGAGCGACGACCTGAAACAGTCGATGCTATATCAAAAGGTGTTGGGCTGTCTGGCCGGCGGCGCGATCGGCGACGCGTTGGGCGCGCCGCCCGAAGGCAGAGACCCCCACGAGATTCGCGCACGCTACGGCTGGATCACCGACTTTGTGGAGCCGTGGGGCGGCCCGTCCCCGCTGGGCAAGGGCGACGGACGCTATACCGACGACTCGCACATGATCCAAGTCCTCAGCCAAATCTATCTTGACGTGGGCGATCACCTGGACGTCTATCGCTTTGCCCGCGAGATCGTACCGCCCATCGCCGACCGCCCGCGCTATGTCCCCGAACAGGGCCGCGACATGCTCCTGCTGGACCGGCTCTTCTACCCGGAAAAGTGGCTCTTTATCCGGCTGCGGCTGGCGAACGTCGACCCGCGCATCGGCGGGCTGGGCAACATGGTGAACTGCGGCGCGGCTATGTACGCGGCGCCGGTGGGCATTGTCAACGCGTGCGACCCGGTCGCCGCCTATCGGGAAGCCATCGAGATCTTCGGCGCGCACCAGCAGAGCTATGGGCTGGAGGCCGCGGGCGTCATGGCCGCGTGTGTGGCCGAAGCCTTCCGCCCGGAGGCCACGGTGGAGTCCATCATCGCCACGGCGCTGGCCGTAGCCAAAGAAGGCACGCGCGCGGCCATCGCCGCCGTCGTGGACTGCGCGCACACCCAGACCGACTGGCGCACCGCCATCGGGCCGCTGCGCGACGCCATGCGCCCCTTTGACGGCGCGGCCGAGGTCTTCCGCGATCGCGGCAACGGCAGCAATGACTGGAACCCCAGCCGCCTGCACAGCATCGAGGAAGTGCCCCTTGCGTTGGGCTTCCTGGTCGTGTGCGGCGGCGACTTTGCGGGGAGCATCTGCGGCGGGGCCAACTATGGCCGTGACTGCGACTCCATCGCGGGCATGGCGGGGTCCATCGCCGGCGCGCTGCATGGCGTCCAGGCGATTCGCCCCGACTGGGTCGCCCAAGTCCAGACGGCCAACCGGGCCGATCTCGCCGGCCTGGCGCACGGGCTGACGGAACTTGTGCTGGCGCTCCAGGCCAAGCAACAGGCCGCATTCCAGGCCAAAGAGCAAGCCTTCCAGACCCTGCGCGGACCGGCGTGACAGCCGGCAACTAAGCAGATGAACCCGTGAAACTTGTCATTCCGCGCGTAGCGCGGAATCTCTCCCCTCTGGGCGCACTCCAGAGAGATGTTTCGCTGCGCTCAGCATGACAGATCCAGAGACCATCACCTAGACCGGAAGAAACGGCGACACCATGACGATTCCTCAAGATTACACAGAACGCGTCTATGCCGGCGTTCTCGGCAAGATCATCGGCGTCTATCTAGGCCGCCCCTTTGAGGGCTGGACCTATGAGCGCATCATGGCCGAACTCGGCGAGATCTGGTACTACGTCCATGAACGCCTGGACGTGCCGCTCATCGTCACCGACGACGACATTTCAGGAACCTTTACCTTCCTGCGCGCCCTGCCCGACTATGGCAACAGCCGCGACATCACCGCCGCCCAGATCGGCCAGACCTGGCTCAACTACCTCATCGAACGGCGCACCGTCCTCTGGTGGGGCGGGATGGGCAACTCCACCGAACACACGGCCTATATGCGCCTCAAGCACGGCTACCAGGCCCCGCAGAGCGGCTCGATTGAACTCAACGGCAAAGTGGTTGCCGAGCAGATCGGCTCGCAGATCTTCATCGACGGCTGGGCCATGGTCGCACCCGGCGACCCGCAACTCGCCGCCGACTTCGCCCGCCGCGCCGGCAGCGTCAGCCACGACGGCGAAGCGATCTACGGCGCCCAGGTCTTGGCCGCCATGGAAGCCCAAGCCTTTGTGGAGCCGGACATCAACAAACTGATCGATACCGGCCTCTCCGTCATCCCCAAGAATTCGATCATCTACCGCATGATCAACGACATCCGCGGATGGCACGCGGCCAGCCCACACGACTGGCGCGCCACCCGCGAGCAGATCGCGGCCAACTATGGTTACGACAAATACGGCGGCAACTGCCACATGGTCCCCAACCATGCACTGATCATCCACGCCCTGCTGCACGGCGATAACGACTTCCAGAAATCGCTCATGATCGTCAACACGTGCGGTTGGGACACGGACTGCAACTCCGGCAATGTGGGCTGTCTGCTGGGGATCAAGAACGGTCTCGCCGGGATTGAGGCGGGGGCGGACTTCCGTGGCCCCGTCGCCGACCGGCTCTATCTCGCCACCGCCGACGGCGGCCGCGCCGTCACCGACGCCGTCACCGAAACGAGCCACATCGTCAACGTGGGCCGGGCGCTGGCGGGCCAAGCGCCCGTCGCCCCCAAACAGGGGGCGCGCTTCCACTTCGAACTGCCCGGCTCGGTGCAAGGCTTCCTGGTCGACGCCAGCGTGGATTCCGCCGGAACGGCCACGCTGGAGAACGTCGCCGGTTTCAGCCGCCGCGGCCAACGCAGCCTGGCGATTGCCTATCGCAACATCGCCCAGGGGCGCATCGCACGCGTCGGCTCGCCCACGTTTATCCCTTCGCTCGCCGTCGCCGAGTACTTTGAGCGCCGCGGCTATGCCCTGCACGCCTCGCCCACGCTCTACTCGGGCCAGACCGTGCGCGCCGGGATCAAGGCTGCCGGCCAAAACGCGCGCAGCGTCCGCGCCAACCTCTATGTGAGCGTCTATCAGGACCCGGACGATCACCTGGAGATTCTGCGCAGCGACGCCGTCGAGTTGCGCCCCGGCGCAGAGCATATCTTTGCCTGGCGGCTGCCAGACACCGGCGGCGCGCCCATCGCGCAAGTGGGCGTAGAAATCCACAGTGACCAACAGGCCACGGGGACCGTCTATCTCGACTATCTTACCTGGGACGGGACCCCGCAGGTCACCTTCACGCGCACGCGTGGCGACACCGCCATCGGTCGCAACGCCACGACCAGTCGCATGTGGCGGCGCGCCTGGATCAACGGCGTCGATCAATATGACCTGCGCTGGCCGGAACCGTTCCGTCTGGCCCAAAACGAAGGCCGCGGGCTGCTGATTCAGGGCGGCCGCGAGTGGACCGACTACGAAGTCGCGTCCACCGTCACGCTGCACATGGCCAAGACTGCGGGCGTGGCGGCGCGGGTCCAGGGCATGCGCCGCTACTATGCCCTCGTGCTCTGCAGCGACGGCAAGGCCCGTCTGATCAAGGCCCTGGACGGCGACACCGTCCTGGCCGAAACGGACTATGCCTGGACCTTCGGCGCGAGCAAGGAATTCCGGCTGCGCGTCCAGGGCAACCGGCTGCAGGCCGCCATCGACGGGCAGCCGCTCTTCGACGTGGAGGATACCAACCGCCCGCTGACCGGCGGCGGCGTGGCCTTTGTGATCGAAGACGGGCGCATCATGAGCGACGCCATCACGGTCAAGCCCTAGCGGCGTAACCGGCGGCAGGGGATGCTTCGTCGTGCTGAGGAACAGCATGACAAGGCCGCCCCTTGTGCAAGCCGCCTCGGCACACAACAAAGAAGAAGCCCCGGCTGCGACCCGATGCACATCGCAGCCAGGGCTTCTTGGCGTCTGCCGGACGCCGTCCTTCCGCTACTCCGGACGCTTAGCCTCGCTAACGGCGGCGGCTTGGGCGAGGGTGGCGTACACTTGCGCCACGGCGACGTGATAACCGGCGTCGCCGGCCCGGTCGCCGTAGTAGGTATCACGGCCGAAAATCTGGTCGGCCTTCTCCAGCGCACGCCTGGCCAACGCGATGTACTGTTCGCTGGCGGTCTCTACTGGTTCCATTCACCGCTCCTTGTGTGTGATGAGAAGATTCATGGTTGTCATGCTGATCGCCTGCGGGCATGGCTACCAAGTGATGAGGTCTGTGGTCGGGACGCGAGGATTTGACCCTCCGACTTCTTCAGCCCCATTGAAACCATCTTCCCGAACCCCGTCTACCTCTGGTGGAAAGTCCCCAAAATGGGCAGAAACCCGTTCCCCGCATAATGCACTGTCAACTATATCACGCGGCATAGGCTGGCTGAAGACGCCTTGGCTGCGCTACATAGTTCGCCTGCCAGGCGGCCCAAGTCCCACTACATGGATCAAGTTCCGCAACCGGCGCGCTTCCCGCACAAGATCGGGATATAATTGGCCCCGAAAACCGGCCAACCATATTTCGCCTGAAGGCACCGGTTGTTGTTACGTTTCAGTCTACCTGATCCTCTCAGTTCCGTCTGGCATGAGTGACTGCCTTTACCCGCCCCACGCGGTGGGACAAATCTGAAACATGCACTCCATAGATGCAGTCGTCCAACCCTATATAGATC
>CAYJQA010000011.1:3286-25795 GCA_964372065.1 uncultured Litorilinea sp. | reverse complement strand
ACTGGTGGATCCCCAGGAGCAGATGATCCAGGCGCGCAACGTGGACATGGCGGCGTTCGGGAGCATCTTGGGGGAGATCAACGGGCTACCGTTGCTCACACCGCGGGCAGTAGCGGTGGCCGTGGACGGTCGTCGGGTGATCGCGGATACGGGCAATCACCGGATTGTCATCACCGACGCCAACGGCGGCATGGTCGTGGCGTTTGGCAGTCTATGCCGGTTGGGTGAGGGGGCGGCGGGCGGCTGCGTGGACCCGGACGGCGCAGGCGCGCTGGAACTGGGCGACGGGCAGTTCAACGAGCCGTGGGGTGTGGCCGTCGACAGTCAGGGCCGCATCTTTGTGGCCGATACGTGGAATGGGCGGATTCAGGTCTTTGACGCCGACGGCCGGTTCATCCGCAAGTGGGGCATCTTCAACACGACGAATGGGGAACTGGGCGACCCGAACGCGCTGTTTGGCCCGCGCGGAATCGCCGTCGACACGGCGGGGAATCTGCTGGTAGCCGATACGGGCAACAAGCGCATCCTCCAGTTCACGGTGGACGGTGCGCTTGTCCGGCAGGTGGGCGGCGGCGGCGTGCTGATCGGGCGCTTTGAAGAGCCGACCGCGGTCGCGGTCGATCCGCGGGACGGCAGCGTGTTTGTCGCCGATGCGTGGAACCGGCGGATTCAGAAGCTTAGCCCGACGTTGGAGCCGCTGGCGGAATGGCCGGTCGCCAGCTGGGGCAGCGAGCACCTCTACTACAAGCCGTACATCACCGTGACCGGGACAGGCGATGTCTACGTCACGGACCCGGAGAACTTCCGCGTGCTGGTCTTCAATAGCGCGGGCGGGCTGAAGGGTGCGTTCGGCAGCTTTGGCGTGGAGATGAACCGCTTTGGCCTGCCGAACGGGATCGCTTGGGATAGCGCGGCCGGTCTGGTCCTAGTGGCAGACGCCGACAATCAGCGGGTGCAGGTCTTCAGCCCGATTCCGTAGGAGTCGCGAATGCTGCGTCGGACCGCCAGAGCGGGCGTGGAGGAAGCGTTTGCCGTTTCAGCAAGGGGGACGGCATGGCTGCGTCTACTTGGGGTGGCGGCGGCAGTGGCGTTGGCGCTGGGCGGGCAAACGCTGCTCAATAAGCATCTCTACGGCACAGGCGGCGCACTGTTCGCGGGCGCAGCCGTGCTGTGGTTCTGGCTGGCAAGCCGCGATCCGGAGCCGGAACGCCGGCTGGTTGGCGGGGCTGGGCTTGTGTGCCCGCGGCGATGGCTGGCGGGGGCCCTGGCGGTGATCGCGGTGGGGCTGGGCGGCTGGGCGTGGGTCCGGTTGGATGTGCGGCAGACGACGGACGCCGACTGGCTGCGCTATCTGGTCAGCGTGGGCGTGTTCGTAGCGGCGATTGTCGCGGCGACGCCGTGGGTGCGGCCGGCGGGCTGGTCGTGGCGGCGCGGGTGGACGCTTGGCCTGCTGATCGGCGTGCTGTTGATTGGGGCAGAGGCGCGGCTGACCCATCTGGACACGCTCCCCTTCGGCACCTGGTACGACGAGGCGGCCAACGGCCTGGAGGCGCTGCGCATGGTGCGCGAGCCGGGCTACCGTCCGATCTATACGGACGGCGTCAACGCCACGGGCCATTACCTCTGGCTGATTGTGGGCGCGTTCCGCTGGTTCGGCGTGACGACGGCGGCGATCCGGCTGATCAGCGCGGTGATGGGCGCGGCGACGGTGGCGGCGGCGTATCTGGTCGGGCGCGAGCTGCGCGGGCCTACGTTGGGATTGGCGTTTGCGCTCCTGGTCGCGGTCGGCCACTGGTCGCTCAATTTCAGCCGGCTGGGCATGTACAACACGGCGACTGCGGACGGGCGCGGCAGCGGATTTTGCCTGGACGGGAGTGGCGCTCGGCTGCGGTCTGTGTTTCTACTCGGCGTTTCAGTTGTTCGGGCCGGTGCTGGCGATCTTCCTGGCCGCGGTCGCCGTGCGTGAAGGGCGGCACTGGTCGCGCATGGTATGGGGGCTGTGCGTAGCGGCGCTGGGCGCGGCGCTGGTCTTTGCGCCGGTCGCCAAGTTTGCCTGGGAGCGACCGGACCGCTATTTTGCGCGCATCGAGACGACTTCGCTGCTGACTGACAAGACGCCGCAGGAACGGCTGCCCGCGCTGTGGGCCAACACGCGCAAGCACCTGCTCATGTTTCACGTGCGGGGCGACCCCAACGGGCGTCACAATGTGGCGGGCGCGCCGCTGCTTGACTGGGTGAGCGGCGCGCTGATGGTGCTGGGGCTGGCGATGTGCGCGCGCAATGTGCGCCGGGCGGAGTATGTGATCGTACCCGTGTGGCTGGCCGTGGGCATGATGGGCGGGATACTGTCGCTGGATTTTGAGGCCCCGCAGTCGCTGCGCTCAATCGCCGCGCAGCCCGCAGCCTATCTCCTGGCGGCGCTGCCGATTCAAGCCCTGGTCGATGTCTGGCGCAGGTTCGGGTGGGCGAAGTGGCCGAACCTGGGTGCGGCGGCGAGCGTGGCGCTGCTAGGTCCGATGGTGTGGGCGAATCTCGACTCCTATTTTGTGCGGCAGCCGACGGAGTTCTCGTCCTGGAACAACTACTCGACCCCGGAGACCCTGGCGGCGCAGGCGCTCCTGTCAGCGCCGGCGGGGGTCGAGCCGTATGTAATCGCGCTGTATGACGGGCATCCGACGTTGCGTTTTCTGGCGGGCGACACCCCACACGGCCGCATCGAAACCAATGCCAGGCTGCCCATTCTGCGCCGGGAGCGTGGTGGCATCCTCCTGATCCTCGATGCAGAGCGCCGCGAACTCTACGAGGAGGCGCGACGCATTTACCCGGCAGGCGAGTTCACCGAGGTGCAGCCACCATTTGGCGGACCGGTCATCCTGTTTACGGCGCTCCTGGACGCGGAGACGCTGGCCTCAGTGCAGGGGTTGGCGGCGACGTATGCCAGCGCAGACGGTGCGACCGTCGCCCGCAAGGATATGGCGCTCGACTTCGCGTGGCCCGTAGACGGTCCGGTGCCACTGCCGTTCCGCGTGGAGTGGAAAGGCAGTCTGGCGGTGGACGCCTATGGCCCGTACCAGTTCCTCTTGGAAGCGCCGGGCCAGGCGGAGCTGCGGATCGGCGAGCAGGTCGTGGCGACGGGCGACGCCGGTGTGGCTCCACTGGTAGGGGGGCTGCTGCTGGCGAGAGGCATCCACAACATCACGGTCACGGCGGAGGGCGGGGCCGGTCGCCTACGGCTATCGTGGCAACCGCCGGATGGCGTGGCCGGGGTGACGCCGAGTTGGGCGCTATATACGGAGCCGGTACACAGCAACGGCCTGTTAGGGCGCTACTTTCCCAACGGCGACTGGGCGGGAGAACCCTCGTTTGCTCAGATTGACCCGGTGCTGGGGATGTATTTCCACGTGCCGACGCTGCCGCGTCCGTACACGGTGGAATGGACCGGAAAGATCGCGATACCGGTGACGGGACGCTACACGTTTGGGTTGCAGTCGGTGGACGAGTCCACGCTGTGGATTGACGGCGCTGAGGTGGCGGCGGCGCGCGTGCGCGGGCAACTGGCGCGCGGCCAAGTCGAGCTTGGCGCGGGTCTGCATGATATCCGCGTGCGCTATGCCGACCGGACGGACCACACCAACATCTATCTCTACTGGCAGCCACAGGGTGCGAGTGGATCGCAGGCGCTGCAGGTCGTGCCCAGCGAGTTGCTCTATCCGCCCCAGGCAGACTATCCTGAAGTAGACGTCAGCCGACTGGCGCGCTTCCTGGCCGTCGCGGCGCAGACCGAACACACCGCGGCAGACTGGGTGGAAGCGGCCACGGTGCAGGTCGTGGCAGACGGACTGGCGACACCGCGCGGGGTTGCGGTGCATGGCGGGATGGTATATGTGGCGGAGACCGGGGCTGGGCGGGTGGTGGCGGTGGATAGCGCGACGCGGCAGGTGACGGCGATGGACAAGTTGCCGGCATTGGTCGAGCCATGTGACCTGGCTGTTGGTCCGGACGGTGCGCTCATGGTGCTGGACGCCGGAGCAGGGATGCTGTGGCGCGTGGCCGATCCGGAAACGGGCGAGGCCGCGGCTGTGCCGGCCGCGCCGGAGTTGGTGCAGCGGTCGCGCGGAATCGACGTGGACAACCAGGGCCGGATCTGGGTGGCGAATACACCGGGCGGGCGTGTGGCGGCTGTGGACACAGCGGGCCGCGTGCTGGTCGGATTTACCCAACCGGCGCTGTCGGGCGCATCGGTGCCGATGCAGCCGGTTGACGTGGTGGTCGACGCGGAAGGCGTGGTGGCGGTGGCGGACGTGAGCAATCATGTGCTGGTGCGCTTCGACGGCGCAGGCTACTTGCTGGCGCGCCAGGCGGTGCCAGTGGCGAACTCGCTGGACGGTCCCCATTTTGCGCTGGACGCCGGCGGGATGGTCCTGATGAGCGAGCCGGAGACGGGTCGCATCGTGCGGATGGATGCGGCAGGAGCGGTGGTGAATGTGTGGTCGGTGCGGACACCGGACACGCCCGACGCCAAGCCGGTGGGGCTGGCGGTTGACGCGGACGGACGCATCTGGACGGCCGACGTGCAGGGTGGGCGGCTCCTACTTGTCACACCGGGAGGCAATTGATGGCCGGGCGGGAGGGACGCTGCCTGCGGTGGGCGTGGCTGGCGGTGGTACTTGCCTTGTGGCTGGCGGTCGCGGTATGGCTGCCGGGCAGAGCTGCCGCACCCGCCCAGGTGGTCCGGCCCGACGACGTGGCGACGCCGACGCCGACCTATGAGATCATCTTGTCGCCGACCAACACACCCGCGCCGGACGCGACACCGTCTGCGCCGGAGACGGCGATGGACGCAGGGACCTATGTCGTGGTCGCGGGAGACACGCTGTGGAGCGTGGCGTTGGAGGTGGGGCTGGACGTGCAAGACATGCCGTGCAGCGTGGCCCCGAGCTATCGGACGGAGACACCGCTGGTGATCGGCGACCGCCTGGAATTGCTGCCGGCGGGTTGGCGCTGTCACCAGGTCGAGCCGGGTGAGACGTTGGCCGGTATCGCCGCGACGTATGGCGTGGCCGTGGCGCAGATTGAAGCTGTAGCCTGGAACCAACTTGGGACACGCCAAGCCGCGCCGCCGCCGGGAACCTTTCTGCGGATACCGCAAAGCGCCGGTGAGGGCGAGGGCGCGGCCGGATTCTTGACCTACATGCTGGAGCAGCCGGTGGGGGTGTCGCCCATGCTGGCGTATGCCACGGGCGGGCCGCGGGCTGCCAGCGCGCCGGCGGTAGCCGGTCCCCTGCCAAAGGACTGGCCGTACGGCAGCGGCGAGTTTACCTGGCCCGTGTACGGGTGGTTGAGCCAGCCGTATCGCGACGACCATCGCGCGGTGGATATTGCGGCGGTCGCCGGTACGTTCGTGACGGCGGCCGACCGTGGGGTGGTCGTGCGGGCCGGGTGGAATGACCAGGGGTATGGCCTGTTTGTGGTCATCGACCACAACATCGACTACGTTACGCTGTACTCGCATCTCAGCGAGGTTTTTGTGAGTGAGGGCGAGGTCGTGGCGCAGGGGCAGGTGATCGGGACGGTGGGCAGCACGGGCAACAGCACCGGGCCGCACCTCCACTTTGAGATCCGCGACTTTGGCCGGCGGACTAACCCGATTGGGCTGTTGGTGCGTTAGCGGGCCAGTTCTTCCAGCGGGAGGAATGGGCCGTGTAGGCAGGCGCGCGTATGGCCGCCCTCAACCTTGGGGACGGTGCAGGCAAGGCACGCGCCGAAGCCGCACACCAGATCGGAGCGAACAAAGGCCAGGGCAAACCCAGGTTCGAGACGGAATCGCTGCTGCCGGATGAGCGCGGCCGCCAGGGGCAACTGGGCTGGCGGCAAGGCGATCACGCAGTGGTCGGCCCAGCGCAGCGAGGTCGTGAGATGGCGACTCAGGTCCTCCTGTGACGGCGCGGGGTGTACCTCCACCGGAATTGGCAGCCACGGCAGCAAGCTACGGGGTACGTCCTCACAGGCCGACAAGACCAGCGACACGCGCCCGCCTTGGTCCAACATGGCATGCAGCCAGGGCAAGAGCAGGGGGAGCGTGCCGGGTTCCGCCAGGGCGAGGAGCGTGCGGCTGTGACCGGGCAGCGCGTGGCCAAGCCCAAACGGCCCGGTGAGGTTGAGTTGGGAGCCGACCGGCCGGGACTCAAGCCACGCGACGGCGTGTGGGTGGTCGGCGGGGGCGAAGAGGTCCCAACGCAAGCCGCCGGAGGCCGTGTGCGGGACGGGCGATCCGGCGACGAACAGGGGGCGGCGTGGATACGTGGACCAGTCCGTGCGACGGGCAAGCGGTGTGTCATCCACACAGCGCAGCATGAAGAACCGCCCAGCCACGGGTGCGGCGTCAAGGGCGGGCGGCAGGGCTACGTGCAGGATTAGCCCATAGGGATCACAGCGGAAGCGGTTGACCAGGAGGGCGGAAAGCGTTCCGTCGCCGTTCTCGTGAGGCGTTGTGGAAGTGGGCTTGCTGTGCATGGCCGGTCGTCAATCTATCGTGGTGCTAACTCGGCGAGAATCGACGTTACAATCGTGACACACGCGGTGGCGTGGGGCAAATCGTACCCATGTGTCGACTGTGGTTAACCCTGTGAAGTGGTGGCCGCGCGATCCGGTCGGACGGTGGCTGAACCGCGGACTGCCAGAGAACCGGCGCATCCGGCTACGCATCGGCTGGCCGCTGTGGCTGCTGCCCATCATCTACCTCAATCAACTCCTGGCTCCCCATATGGTCTGGATGGTCTTGGCGATCACGCTCACCGGGCTGTATGGGCTGGCCTACCTATGGGCGCGCGGGCAAGCACCCGTGGTCAGCCTGACGCGCCGCCGCGTCGGCGCGATTCTCGTCGCGGGTGATATGTTGGTGGAAGAAATCGAACTGCGCAACGCGAGTCCGCTGCCGCTACTGTGGGCCGAGTTCATCGACCATTCGACCGTGCCCGGCTATGCGGTGGGGCGAATTGTGGCGACAGGCGCGATGTCTGTCTATCCGTGGCGCACGCAGGCCGAGTGCAAGCGGCGCGGCCTGTTCCAACTGGGGCCGCACGAATTGAACTGGCAGGACCCGCTTGGCCTATTTGCCGTTAGCCTACGGGATGACTACCGAGATGCGGTCGTCATCTACCCGCGGGTGGTGCAACTGCCGCCGGTCGCGCTGCCGCACGGCGACGCAGAGGGCGCGGATCGCCGGCGACGGCCGTTGCCGGGGACGGTGCCGGCCGCGACGGTCTCCGACTATCACGCGGGGGACAGTCTGCGCTACGTGCACTGGTCAAGCACGGCCCGGCGCGGGCGGATGATGGTGAAGGACCTGGAGATCGAGCCGAGCGGCGATGTTTGGTTGGCGCTTGACTTGAACCAGGCGGCGCAGCGCGGCGACGGCGCGGCCGGTACGCTGGAGCAGTCCGTCGTGGTGGCGGCCAGTCTGGCGGCAGGCTGGCTGACCGGGCGCGAGCAGCGTTCGGTCGGGCTTTTGGCGTATTCGGGCCGCGGGGACGCGGGGCGTTTGGTTCAGGTCGTGCCGGGGATCGGGCGTGGGCAACTGTGGCTCGTGCTGGCGGCGCTGGCCCCGGTGGAAGCGGGCGACCTTTCCCTGGCGCGACTGTTGGATACGAGTATGCGTGAGGTCGGGCGACGCGGGACGGTGGTCGTGATTACGTCCGATCTGGGCAGCGCATGGGATGGACAAGTAGACGGCCAACAGGATTGGCTGGGCGCGCTGGCGCGGCTGCGTCGCGCCGGCGCGGGCAGCAGTGTGGTGCTGGTCACGCCGGACGAGCCTGCCGAAGCGGCGGCGGTCGCCAAGTTCGGTGCGGTGCTGGCCCATCTGGACGCGCCGGTCACACACATCCAGGCGGCGGGCACACTACGCGCCATGCTCACCTATCGGCGGCGGCGAACGGTGCTGCGGTCAACACCGACCGGCGGTGTGATCGCGCAGGAAGTCGACGAGGAGGTCGGTTAGCCCGCGGCGGGCGCAACCGGACCAGGCCATGCAGAGCGCAGAACAAGTTTCATCACCAGACCTGCAGGAGGACCGACCGCCACTCGTCGCGCGTGCATTCCTGGCTGCCGAGAGGGCGCTGCGCCCCCATTTGGGCTGGGGTGTGCTCTTCACTTGTATGTGGCTGAGCCTGCTGCCGGCGGCCGCCCTGCACGAGAACCGTTGGCTGGCGCTGGGGTCGCTACAGAGGGGTGTTGACCTGGCGGGTCCGCTGGCGGTGGCGACGGTGTGGCTGCTATGGGGCTGGCGCGCGCCCAGGTCGTCGCGGCTGCCACTCTGGGTGGTCGTGGCGGGGTTCGTGACAGGCTGCGTGGTGGTCAGCCAGTCGCTTATGGGCTGGCTGCCCGGCCCGCGCGCGTGGTGGCTGGCCGCGGCCACGCGCGAGTGGGCGGAGCTATGGCTGCGCGTGGTGCGCGAGTGGGCCGACACCGCCACGCGGGTTGCGCTGTGGTGGCAGGGCGTCCAGATGGGCGGCGCGGGGCAGGACAATCTCGTGTTTGCCGGGATCGCCGCCAGCGTGCTGTGGTGTTTGGGGCTGACGGTGGCATGGGCGGCCCGGCGCACGCAGCAGGGTTATGTCGCAGGGCTGCCGAGCCTGTGGCTGCTGGGCCTAGTGCTCTTGTACTCAACGGGAGGGCGCTGGCTGCTGCTGGCGGGGCTGATGCTGACCGTTACGCTGCAACTCCTGCTAGATCGGGGGACACTGCAACGGCGGTGGGGCAGTCTGAAGCTCGACTACAGCCCGGCGGTGTTTACGGATCAGGTCCTGGCGGTGGGGGGAGCGGTCGCGCTGATCGTCACCGTCGCGGCGGTCATGCCCAATTTGTATATTGGGCCGCTGGTGAAGCGCTACTACCAGTGGGCGGCGCCGGCGAACCAGGGCATCGAGGCGCTGGCCGAGCGCATGTTCCCGGACCTGCACGGGACATCGCGCTGGCGCGGGTCGGGCGGCGGGGGGCTGCCGAATGAGTTCCTGCTGCAAGGCGGGCCTGATCTGGGGAGCGCGGTGGTGCTGCGGGTACGGACGGACGAATCCGCCGGCTACGAGTATCCCTATGACCTCGGCGCGGCGCCGCCGGGTCGCTATATGCGGAGCGGGACGTTTGCCGCCTACGATGGACGCGGCTGGAGCAATCCGCGCACAGAGGAACGCCGGGACATGCGCGCTAACGTGCCGTGGCGCAGCGAGGTCGGCTGGGGGCGCAAACGGCTGGTGCAGACGGTGGTGACCGAGGCGACGTCGCCGGTGCTGTACACCGTGGCGGAGCCGATGGAGGTGTCGGTCGACGCGACGGTGGCTGCGCGCGGCGCGGACGCCCTGATCGCCGTCTATGCCAGGGACCGGAGCTACTCGGCGGTATCGTCCGTGCCGGCGGTCAGCGAGGCCATGCTGCGCGAGTTGCCCAGTTGGGAGGGCGAGGTCGGACTGCCGGCGGAGATGGCCGTTCATCTGGAGCTGCCGGATACCATCACCGAACGCACGCGCGAACTGGCCGCCAGGATTCTGGCGGATCAACCGACCCCGTATGACCGTGCGCTGGCGATCGAGTCGTATTTGCGGCAATACGAATACGACCTCAACGTGCCAGAACTCCCGCGCAACGTGGAGGACGTGGCCGATTACTTCCTGTTCAATGTACAGCGTGGCTACTGCGACTACTATGCGACGGCGTTTGTGGTGCTGGCGCGGCTGGGCGGACTCCCGGCGCGCTTTGCCACGGGCTTTGCCGTGGGCGCCTGGAACCCCGGCGAAGCGATGTGGGTCGTCACCGAAGCGGAGGCGCACAGTTGGCCGGAGGTGTATTTTCCGGAGGTCGGCTGGATCCCCTTTGAGCCGACGGCCGGGCGGCCTGCGTTGGCGCGCATCGCCGCACCAAACGCAACGTCGCCAGCCCTTCCGGCCCCCATGGTGGCCGCGGCCCCGGAAGCGCCGACGGTCGCGTCGCCGCTCAACTGGCAGATGCTCGTTTGGCTTGTTCCGGCCGCGCTGCTGGTGTGGGCCGTGGTGCGCGGTGTGGCGTGGTGGCGTATGCGGCGCGAAAACCCGTGGGCGGCGCTCGTCAAGTGGGGGCGGCGGGTGGGGCATCCGCTGGGCGCGGGCGAGACGGTGCTAGAGTATGGCGAAGGGCTGGCAACCTACATCGTGACCCGGCAGCAGCACCAAGCGGATATGGGACGGGTGGCGGCGCGTGAGGTCAGCGCGGTGAGCCAGGCGGTGAGCCAACTTGCCTATGGGCCGGAGCACCGGCGCGCCGCGGAGCGCGCGAAACTGGACGCTCACTGGCGGCGTTTGCGCGGCTATTTGGGCTTGCTGAAGCTGCGCTGACGCCGACGACAGCCGGCGCGGTCAGGCCGCGGCGGACGGGGCAGCCACGACATCGACGCCCCAGCCGGTCAACTTGTCGCTGATGAAGCGGATGGCCGCGCGATGGGCGTCATTGCCGCGCCCTTCGACGGGGATGGGTGGGCCAAAGGCAAGTTTGACCGGCAGGCTGGGGTCGATGCGACCAAACTCCTTGATCCAACTGCCGTTGCTCCACGCATCGGTGCGGACGGCGATCGGCACGATGGGCACACCGGCGTCGCGGGCGAGTTTGATGCCGATGGTGTTGAACTGGGCCGGGTCGAAACGCACCGTGCGCGTGGTTTGCGGGAAGATGATAATGGAGCGGCCGCGCTTCAGCATGGCGACGCCTTCGGTGTGGTCGCGGTCCAGGTCTGCGCGCGGGTTGACGAGGTCGACGACTATCGGGCCGCGCGCAATCATGAGGTCCTTGAACACAGGGTATTGGACGATGCCACGCTTGACCACAAAGGTGACGTCCTTGAGTGGCTGCACGATGCCAGGCAGGATGATGGTCTCAAGCGTGCTCATGTGATTGGAGACAAAGACGCATGGGCCAGGGATGTGCGGCAGGACGTCCAGCCCGGTCAACTCGATAGTTGCGCCGACCTTCTCGAGGCCGCGCAGGACGGCGAGGCTGCTGGCATACCATTCGGCGTCGCCGTAGCGGCCCTTCTTCGCCAGGCTGCTGCCCCAAAAGACCGAGCGCAGGAAGTAATAGTAAAAGACCAGCGAAGGGAACATGCGCGCCAACAGGCCGGGGCGCTGTGAAGCGGTTTGGTACTGCCCGGCGGCGTCGGTGAGCACGACGAGGTCTGCGGAAGGTGTGAGCATGGCGGCGGCCTATCTGATAGCCAAGCGGAACGCGTGCGGTATCCAGGTGATGGTATGATAGCCAAGCGTCCTGCCCAAGTCAAAGGTCGCATTCGGTGAAACGGGCAGCCAACGATGTCTCGCGTGAGAATCCACGGCCGGGAGAGAGCAGTGATTGATTTCAGCGAGTTGCGCGGACGGTTCGCCGCGATAGATTTTGGCGCAAGCAACACCGATCTGCTGGCCGTCATCGACGGCCAGACCGTGACGGCGACGCAGCCGCAGTATGGTAGACCGACGGAAGAGTCGGTGCGCAGTCTGATGGCGGCGGCCGGGGTTGACGTGGCTAGTCTGGGGTTGCTGGCCGTGTCGGGGGGCCATCATCGGGCGCTGCCGGAGTCGATCGACCGTACGCGGCTGGTAAAGGTGGGCGAGCTGGACGCGATTGGCCGCGGAGGGCAGGCGCTGACGACGGGCGGGCTGGCGCGGCCGGCGCGCGACCTGTTGGTGGTCAGCGCCGGTTCGGGCACGGCGATGGTAGCGGCGCGAGGACGGCGCAACAGCCATGTGACCGGGACAGGGGTCGGCGGGGGGACGATGTTGGGCCTGGGGCGGCTGCTGCTGGATACGGTAGACCCCGGCGTCATCGACGCGCTGGCTGCCGCGGGCAACGCCAATGGGGCCGACTTGGCGCTGACGGATGTCGTGAGCGGCCCGATCGGATCGCTGCCGCCGGATGCAACCGCGGTGAACTTCGGGCGGGTGGGGCGCATGAGCACCGCGCCCGAGCGGTCGGACGTGGCGGCGGCGCTGGTGACGATGGTGGCGCAGGTGATTGCCACGCTGGCGATCAACGCGGCCCGCGCGGCGCAGGTCGATCACATTGTCGTGACCGGCCACTTGACGGATATGGTCACGATGCGGGCGGGGATGGCGCGCGTGGGCGAGTTCTTTGGGATGCCGCTAGAACTACACGAACGTGCGGGACATGCGACTGTGGTGGGCGCGCTGCTATGGGCGCTCGACCGCTGATGGCAGGTTGTCGGCGACCCAGGTATCAAACTCGGCCAGCAGCCGGGCGCGCAGTTCCGGTTCACAGGCAGATGCAGCAAAGGCGTTGCGCGCCACACGAGCGATATCAGCTTGCGTATAGCCAAACTCATCCGCCAGTATGCCGAACTCGCGCGAAAGGTCCGTGTTGAATAGCGCCGGGTCGTCGGTATTCACGGTGACGACTAGACCCATGCGGTCGAGATGGGGAAATGGATGGTGGCCGGTACGCTGGTAGACGTGCAGGCAGATGTTGCTGGTGATATTGACTTCCAGGGGGATGCGGGCGTCGCATAGGTGAGCCAGTAAATGCGGGTCCTCGATGGCCCGCACGCCATGCCCGATGCGCTGCGCCCCCAGTGCGCGGATGGCCCCCCAGATGCTGGCTGGGCCGGTGGTTTCACCGGCGTGGGGGAGTGCGAACAGGCCTGCCTGCTTGGCTGCGTCAAAGACGTGGGCGAAGGGTTCCGGCGGCGCACCGACCTCCAGGCCGCCGAGACCAAAGCCGACGACGCCGTGCGGTTTGCCAAGCAGTGCATACTCCAATGTGGCGTCGGCGGGCTTGGCAACGTAGGCGCGGGCGGCATGCGCGGGGAAGGCAGCATTGCGCGGGATGTCGAATGTCCAACGCAACTCGATGCCGTGCTTGGCCCGGACCTGGGCGCGCCCGGCGCTGAGTCCGGCGAGCAGGTCCCGGATCGTAAGCCCTTTGTCCTGGAGATGCGTGTGCGTATAGGGCGTGAAGGTTACTTCGGCGTAGCGGACGTTATGAACGGCCAACTCGTCGCCAAGCCCGGCCACCGCAAGCGCAAAGTCGTCCGGCTCGCGCAACAGGTCCGAAATCGTCATATAGATGTCGATGAAGTGGCGAAAGTCGGTGAAGCGGAACCAGTCTTGCAGTCCGCCTTCGGTGGCGGGGAGACGCTCCAGGGCGTTGTGGCGTTCGGCTAGGGCACGCAGCGTGCGCGGCTGGATGGCTCCTTCCAAGTGGAGGTGCAACTCGGCCTTCGGCATTCTGCGGATGAACTCGATCATCTCAACGCGCATGGGGTCCGCCGTATCTAGCGAGAAGGGATACCGCCTGCGGCGATGGGCCGCGGCAAGGAGATTGTACGTTAGCCGATGAAGATCGATCAAGCCAACGCCCAGATTGGATTGCCCTCCATGTGGAAGGCGCGCAGCCGAGCGATTTCGCGTGCGCGCGTGATGCGCTGGGTGCGCGTGGCGATTGCGCTTGTGCTGCTGGGGAGCAGCGGCCTCCCGGCGGCGACCGCCGCGCGGCAAGCCGTCGCGTGGGCGGTGGCGGGCTGGATGTATGACCTGGCGGGCTATGAGGTGAACGGACTGCGCGCCAAGGTGCAGGCGTTGGCTGACCCGCCGGACCAGGGCCTCTCTGTTACGCAGGCGACCGAGCTGGTGCGCGACTATATGGCGCGCGCAGATGAGGTTGGCCGCGTGGAGCGGGAATTGCGGCGGCAGGCCAGCGGCGCACCGTCCGACGAGGCAATGCCGGATGCGGGCACACTCGAGGCGCGGCTGGCGACGCTGCGCACCGAGCAGGAACGTGTGCGGCCCGCGGTGGAGGCCGCGATCCAGCGGCAGGTGACTGGCGTATTGGCTGATGCGGGATTTGGCGTGGGCGGAGTGGTCTGGCCGCCGGTGCAATTCGCGTTTGTGGAGCCGCCCAAGAAGCTGGTCGTCAGCCGCCGAGACCGGATCGCCACGACCAACAGCCATATGCTGGCCCCGGAGATGCCGCTGAGCCGCATCGAGGAGGCGGAAGCGGCGATCAATGGACTGCCCAACGCACGCGCGTATGTAACGGACATCGGCGGGTTGGGTGCATACCCGGCGATGGTGGTGGACCAAGCAGGTCTGGAGTGGGTGTTAAGCACCGTGGCGCACGAGTGGGTGCACAACTATCTGGTCTTCTTCCCGCTGGGATGGAGCTACTTCTCCGCCCAAGAACTCACCACCATGAACGAGACGGTGGCGGAGATCGTGGGCAACGAGATCGGGGCCGCGGTGCTGGCGCGGTACTATCCGGACCTCGCGCCGACGACCACGCCCGACGGCTACAACACTCCGGTGGACGACGACTTACCAACGTTCGACTTCAGAACGGAGATGCGGGCTACCCGCGTTGAGGTTGACCGCCTGCTGGCCGCGGGGCTGGTGACCCAAGCCGAGGAGTACATGGAGGCACGGCGGCGTGTGTTTGTGGAACAGGGCTACGCGCTGCGCGTGCTGAACCAAGCCTACTTTGCATTTCACGGCAGCTATGGCACTAGCGCGGCCAGCACGGACCCCATTGGCCCGCAACTGCGCGAGTTGCGCGCGGCGCGCGCCGATGTGGTGGATTTCTTGCAGACGGTCCGGTGGTACACGACGGTGGACGATCTGACGCGCGACCTGGCCGGTGGGCTGCCTGCCCGAACGCCCTAGCTTGCGGGAGACGCATCTAGCATGGACTTTGACTTCACAGTGGAACCGGCGCGCTTTGTGGAGCGCCCTAATCGGTTCTTGGTGCTGGCCGAACTGGACGATGGGCGCACGGTGCGCGCCCACTGTCCGGATCCAGGTCGCCTGCGGGAATTGCTGATTGCGGGCGTGCGCGTATATGTCAGCCGTGCGCGGGCGGGCGCTGGGCCGCGGCGCACAGAGTATGATCTGCGCTTTGTGGAGCATCCGGAGACGGGCCAACTGGTGAGCCTGGACACACGGCTGCCGAACCTGCTGGTGGCCGAGGCGCTGCGGATGGGGCAACTGGCGCAGTTTTGTCCAAACGACGGCTGGCGGAGCGAAGCGCCGGGGCCGCTGCCACATTCGGGGGGCATCCACAGCCGGTTTGATTTTCGTATGGACCGCGGGCAGGGCCGTCGGTGTTGGGTCGAGGTGAAGTCGGTCACTTTGGTCGAGGATGGCGTGGCGCGGTTTCCGGACGCGCCGACGGTGCGTGGACAGCGTCATGTGGACGAACTGCGCCGGATCGTCCAGGAGACGCAGGACGAGGCCGCGGTCCTGTTCGTCGTGCAGCGTCCGGATGCAAGCGCGGTGGAGCCGCATTGGGCGCGGGATCCGGCTTTCGGACATGCGCTTGCCGCGGCGGAGCAGGCGGGGGTTGCACTCCTGGCGTACACCTGCTGTATGACGCTCACGCGCGCACAGATCGACCGCGCCATCCCGGTGCGGGTGAAAAGGCCGAATGGCGGCTAACGGGTGTGCAAGGGGGGCGGCCATTGGCCGCCCCCCTTGCATGTGGCGGACTAGTCCGGCGTCTCCAAGGTCACGGTGATGCGCTGGGGCGGCGCGGTGTCCTGTTGCTCCGGCGCGTAGTAGTCGTAGGCCGACGAGGGGGGCGTCTGGGCGCGGATGGGGTAGCGCGCTTGCAGGCGGTAGTTCAGGCTCACGACCTCGCCGCCGGCCACATTCGTGAGGTAGAAGATGATCTGCCGTCCGGTCAGTTCGTAGCGGTCTACCGTCTTGGCCGCGACCAGGGCGTCGAGGTCGGCGGCAACCGGCAGGAAGCCGGGTGGGATGCCGACGTCCACGAGCAGGGTGCCGATGGTCCCTTCCATGGTCGCTGCAATGCGAGCCGTGACGCCGACTGTATCGTTGACGCGCAAGTCCTGGCGATCGTAGGTCACGTCGATGGTGACGGCGTGATCGTCAGGCGGCGCGTTCGTCACGTTGGCCCAGGGCAGCACATAGTCGGTGTTGACCTGATACTGGATGGCTTTGGATCCTTCCACGCTGATCGTGATCTCGCCGGGACCGGCCGGCAGGTCGTCAAAGGTGATTTCCTTGACCACTTCGGTCGACGCTCCCGCAAAGTCCACGACGAAGGTCTTGCCGCCGTTGAAGGCAATTGCGACCGATGCCTCGCCGCCTTCGCCGCCCTGTTGCGCGCCCAGCAGGAGCGCCTTGAGGCTGAGCGCCGTCGCTTGGGTTGTGTGGTAATCGCCAAAGGCGCTGCGCTGTGTGACGATATAGGCCAGACCGGCTTCGGCCAGGTCCAGGCGCTGGTTTGCGCGCAGCAGGGCGATTGTCGCCATAGCGGTCGTCTCCAGGTCCGCCACGGGGCCGTAGCTTGCCAGCCACGTCGCGACGGCGGTGCGCCACACGACGGCGTCGGCGGAGACCGGAACGGCTTGACTTGCCAGCACCTTGAGGAGTTCGTCGGCGGGCTGGCCGGCCGCGACATAGGCGTTGGCGACCAGGGCCACGACATAGGGGTCGCTGTCGACCGGCGTATAGGACTGTGCGATGAAGTCCAGGCCGCGGGCGACGGCGGGGCTGTCGGCAAAGCCGGCATCGGCGAGCGCCCAGACGAGATAGGCGGTGGTGGGGACGTCACCGTCTTGTTCCTGTTGATCGCGACCGCGCGCCACCTGCATGCCGGCGGCGTTCCACGCGCCGTTGGGCTGCTGGCGCTGGATGAGGAAGGCGGCGGTGCGCTCCAGGAGGGCCGGGTCCACATAGCTGACGCGGCCAATGTCGGCGAACTGCATCAGGCCAAAGGCTGTGAGCATGGTTTCGGGCAGGGGGTCGCCAAAGAGGCTGAAGCCGCCCGGATAGCCCGGCACCTCGAAAGTCAATAGCCGCTGATAGCCCAAATTGACCAGGTATTCGGCGCGCATCGCCAGGTCGGGGTTCGCCTGACCGGTGGTGCGCAGGTAATCCAGGATGAGCGTGTTGGGGTAGCTGATGCTGCTGGTTTGCTCGAAGCAGCCGTATGGCTGTTGCAGCATCCCCTCAAGACCGGCCACGGCCTGGGCGACGATGCCGGGGTAGAGGCGCACGGTGACGCGACTCGCGCCGGGAATGGAATCGGCGGGGATGGTGACGGGAATCACCTGGCTGGCGGCCAGGCGACCCGACGCGACCTGGGTGCGTGGGGCGCCGTCCGGCAACACTTCTACCGTGCGCTGCACGGCATCTGACGCATAGGGGCCACGCGCAGTTATGCGGAAGTCCTGTTGGCCGAAGTCCAGCACGCGGATGGGGACATAAGCGGCGCGGACTTCGTTGGGGGCAAGGGCGATGCTTTGCGCCGCTGCGTCGCGCAACTCGAACCAGGGCGCGGCGGCCACGCTGAGTTCAATGGTTTGGGGTTCGTCCAGGTAGTTGAAGAGGCTGACCGGCACGTCGATCTCGTCGCCCACCGTGAGGAAGCGCGGCAGGTCCGGCTCGACGAAGAACTCCTGGAACACCTTGAGCGAGGCTTCGCCGCTGCCCAAGTTGCCCTCGGCGTCGGAGGCCAAGACGCTCACACGCCAGGAGGTGATGGAGTCGGCCAGAGGGACCTGCACGGTCGCCCGGCCGTCGGCGTCCGTTGCCAGTTCGGGCAGCCAGTAGAGAGTCTCCGGGAAGAACTGACGCAGCCGGGGCGTGGACTCTTGGCCGCGCGTAGCGGTCGTCTCCGATACGTCTTGGGCCGCGGGGGCCGCCGCAGGCGCAGCCGCCGGGGCGGAGCAGGCCGTATAGACGCCGGAGACCAACGCAAGTAGAAGAAGTCCCAGCAGGGCGCGCCGCCGATTGCGTGAACCGTCATAGAGCGCAAGACCGAGCAGCGGCAGCACCAGCGGTAGCCGCCCCAGCCAGCCCCAAACGGCGGCGGCAACCGGGATCGCCGCCGTCGCGGGCGGGATGGACGGAGCCGGCTGCCTGGCCGCGAGCTCCTGGGCAAAGAAGCCCATGAGGGCCACGTTGCGGGCGCGCGCTGTGGCCGGTAGCGGTCCCGGGGCCTGGGTGGTACGATAGCTGTCAGGGTTGTCGTCGTAGGGGGATTCTTCGTCCTCGTCCAGGTCGCTGAAGCCGTGAATCTCGTAACGCGGTTCAAGCAACTCGCGCTCGAGCAGGAAGTAGGTGCGGGCGAAACCGGGCTCCTGGTCGTCGACACTAAAGACCGACTCGTCCACGATGCTGATGCCGACCACGCCCTGCAGCGGTGCGCCTTCACGGTCGACGGCGAGGGTGATGGTGGCCGTCTCGCCTGGGCGGTAGGAGTCGGCGTCAGTGGTGACCACGACGTTGGCCGGGGCGGGATTGACCAGGACAAGGCGGCGGTCGCGGATGATCTCGCCGCGGTCCGCGACGATGTAAGCGTTAAGTTCGAGCGTACCGAGGAGGCTGCCGTCAATGTCGATGGTGGCCTGCGCCACGCCGTTGGTGACGGGCAGGGGGACCAGGGCAAAGGTCTGCCGGCCCTTAATCACGTCGAGATAGACGGTGCGCGCCGTGCCAGAGACGTAGATGTCCAGGTTCATGGCGTCGCCGATGCGGTATTCGGCGCGGTCGGGCCGGAGGAGCACCGTTGTGGCGTCGGGGGTGGCGGCAAGGGACAACGGCTGGACGACGACCTCCCCAGCGGACGTGGTCGCAGTCACGACAAACGCGGCGGCGTCGGTCACGGGCGGCGTGAAGCGAAACTCGGCCAGACCGTTGTCGTCGGTGGCGATGGCGACGGTGTCGGACATGACGACCGAGGCGATTTCTAGCGACGCGGGGGCCGCGCGCCCGTCGGGGTATGTAACGTCAACGTAAACGATGTTCTCGACGCCTGAGCGCAGCGCACCGGACTCCGGGACGGCATCTACCAGAAGCGTCTGTTCGGCCACGGTCAACGATTCGTCAATGCTTTCGGGATGGTTGGCCGTGTCGGTAACGGTAATCTCCAGGTCGAGCGTGGCCGTCGCATTGTCCAAGCGCCCGACGAAGTAGTCGGGGATCGGGAACTCATAGCGGAACACACCCGCGGCGTCCGTCGCGCCGGTGAGCTGGTGAACCTGGAAGCGGTCCACGTCGGTGACATAGGCCGTGACGCTGACATTGCCCCCGGCGACCGGCTTGCCGAAGAAGTAGTTGGCGCGGATTTCACCGGAGGCGGTCTCGCCGGGCAGATAGAAGTCCTTGTCGGGATCGAATTCGACTTTGAAGCGCGGGAGATTGTACGGCTTGACCTCTACCGTGCGCGTGCTCTGGACCGGCCCCATTTCGGCGGTGATCACGTAGTTGCCGCTGGTAACCAGCGCGTTGACGGGGAAGTCCACGGCCGCCACACCGTAGGCGGAGGTGATCAACGCGCGGCGGAAGACCTTATTGCCGGCAGGATCCGTGACCGTCATAGTCAAGGTCTGCGCATCGGCCGGTTTCAGCTTGAGCGAATCCAGGGCCAGGGCGCGCATGTGGATGGTTTGCCCTGGTTGGTAGACCGGCTTGTCGGTGGAAACCAGGATGTTGTAGGCGCGACCGACGTAGACCGGCTCCTCGTGGACGACCTTGCCGCGACTGGAGTTGGACTCGACTACAAGCACCTGATTGGGATTGGCGACCTCTGCCGGCACGGTGAACGACACGCGGACCAGACCCTGCTCATCGCTGGTTCCCGCATAGACCTCGATAGAGCCGCCGTCCGGGTCGGTCAAACGGACGGTTACCTCGCTGTTGGGGATGGGGAGACCGGTGATGGGGTTGGTGACTTGAACGACAAAACTGCCCGTGCTGTCGGGAGCCAGCCAAAAGACTTCGCCGAGAAAGTTGAGGCCGGTGCGCGCAAGCGCCTCCATGTCCTGGAGAATCACGTCACGATCGGGGGTGTTCGGCGGCGGACAGCCCAACAGGAAGATCAGGAGTCCGGCTAGGATGCGCAACAGTCGAATCTTCGAGGTAGCCACGGGAGGTCTCCTTTGTGTTTACGGCCGCGACGCCCATCCGGGCAGGGTGGTGAGGCTGATTTGATTATGCGGTGGGTTCCTTACCTTGTCAACGGAACCGGGCCGGTCGGGGTTCCGGTTCGCCGAGCGGTCGCCCAGGTGTACGCGTGGGCCTGTGAGCGGATCTACCACGAGCTGGCGGGCGCGTACGATGTAGCGGCGTGGCTGACGAGCGCGGGCCAGTGGCGGCGCTGGCAGCGCATGGCCTGGCGCGAAGTGCGCGGGCCGCGCGTGCTGGAGCTGGGCAGCGGGCCGGGTCACCTGTTGGCGGAAGGCGCGGAACTGGGCTTGGCTATGACCGGGCTAGAGCTATCAGCCGAGATGGTCAGGTTAGCACGGCGGGATGGGAGCGGCGGCGTCTGCGTGCGCGGAGACGGCCGGGCGCTGCCGTTCGGCGACGAATCCTTTGACACCGTGATGGCGACCTTCCCGGCAGGCTACGCCCTGGAAGCGGCTACGCTTGGCGAGTGCCGCCGCGTGCTGACACCCGGGGTCGGGCGGCTCGTGATCGTGGGGCTGTGGGTGCAGGTGGACCTGGGCGGCTGCGAGCGCCTGCTGCCGTTCTTCTATGGCCGGCCGCGACAGGACCGGCTTGCTGAACTGGCGGACCGGGTGGCGCAAGCCGGGTTTTCGGTAACGCTGCGCGCCTGGCGCGACGGCCGCGCAACGGTCGGCGGACTCGTGGCTGAGGCGCGGTGACGACATGGCGGCGCTGAATCTTGTGGAGCTTTGCGCGCCACGTCACACCTATGTGGTGGGGGGCGGCAGCGTGAACGCAGCCGGGCCGGGGGTGCGGCTGACGGTCGGGCCGTGTGCGGGCGGCTCTTATGCGGACGCGCAACTTGACGACTACCATGCGGATGGCTCCATGTGTTGGCGACCGCCGTTGCGGCTGGACGTGCGGGCGCGCTTCTCGCACGGTGCGGACGCGCTGCGTGGTACGGCGGGCTTTGGCTTCTGGAACGACCCACTGGGGATGACGGGCCGCCGGCGGCTACGCTTGCCGCAAGCGGTCTGGTTCTTCTTTGGCGGTCCGGCGACGAATATCGCGCTGAAGCAGGGCGTGCGGGGGAACGGCTGGAAGGCGGCGACCCTTGACGCGAACCGGGCGCTAGTGGCGGCGCTCCTGCCCGGCGCGCCGGTGGCAGCCCTGATGATGCGGTCGGCGTGGTGGTACCGCCGGTTGTGGCCGCCGGCAGAGCGGCTGCTCGGTGTGGGCGAGGCAGAACTTCGCGTAGACATCGAAAGATGGCAGGACTATACGCTGGAGTGGCGGCGCGAAAGCATAACATTTGCCGTCGACGGCGTGACCGTGCTGGCGACTCGGCACGCGCCACGCGGGCCGCTGGGGTTGGTGGTGTGGATCGATAACCAGTACATGGTCGCGACGCCGCAGGGACGCTTTAGCCAGGGAGTGGAGCAACTAGCCGGCGAACAATGGCTGGAGGCGGCGGCGCTGGCGGTGACGCCGTTGGCCTAGGCGACGCGGTCCAGGAAACGGAACCAGGCCGACACTAGCGGCAAGTAGTAGCGTTCGTAGGGTGTGAACCAATGGCGACCGTGAGGAAGCTGGACAAAGGGCGCGTCGGCGGGTTGACCGGCAATGAGACGTCCCATCTGGTAGCCAAGATAGCTGGCAACGCCGACGCCGTGGCCGCCGTAGCCATAGGCATAGTAGATGCCCCGCGCCGGACCAGCGGGGAACTGCCCGGCATGGGGCATCAGGTCGAAGGTGAGGCCCAGGCGTCCGGTCCAGGAATGGCTGATGGGAACGCCGGCAAGCTGCGGAAAGACCTCCAACATGCGCCGCTGGAGGTCAAGTGCGCTTTGCTCGAGTGGCAAGTCGGCGGTGAGATTATGGCGGCCGCCAAAGAGCATCCGTCCATCCGGGGTGAGCCGAAAGTAGTTGAGGAAGTGCTTGCTGTCGTAGAACATGCGGCCGCGCGGGCTAACCGACGCCTGTAGCTCCGGCGAGAGCGGGGCAGTGGTGATGATGTAGCTGCCGCCGGGGAAGATGCCGCGGCGCGCGGCCGGGACTAGGTTTGTCGTGTAGCCATTAGTTGCCAGCAGCACGGCCAACGCGTGGATCACGCCTTTTTCGGTGACGACCTCGAAGCCGTCCTGACGGCGGTGGAGGCTACGGACCGGCGCGTGTTCCACGAGGCGCGCTCCGGCGCGGGCGGCGGCCAGGGCGACGCCATATACATAACGGGCCGGCTGCAATCCGGCGGCGCGCGAATCGCGCAGACCGCCGTAGTAGCTTGACGAGCCGATTTCGTGGACGAGGTCCGCCGGGCCTAGCAGGTCGGGCGTATGGTCGTCCAGGTGCTGCGCGTGCCAGGCAAGTTCAGCACGCATGGCGGCAAAGTGACGCGGCTTGTGGGCCAGCACAACCTGGCCGTGACGCGCGAAGTCACAGTCGATGCCCTCAGCGCCGACGACCTGCTCGACAAAGTCGATGGCAGCCAGCGACCATTCCCAGAGCTGCCGCCCGCGCGGCGCGCCGTAGCGGTGAAACAGCGCGGGTACGGTCGCCTTGAGGCCTGGGT